>JAYRHV010000360.1:0-3162 GCA_041907165.1 Candidatus Omnitrophota bacterium
AGAACAGGGTAAAGGAACAGGCTTAGGCTTAAGCACCGTTTACACTTTACTCAAACGCCATAATGGCACAATCGATGTTGAAAGCACCGTCGGGGTTGGGACAAAATTTACGGTCACGCTTCCCTGCGCTGCTTAAAAAACTTTACAAAAAAACGGAGGATTACTATGGACAGAAGAAAAATTGTTGTTGTCGATGATGAAAAAGATTTGGCTTTACTGATCAAATCCATTTTGGAAGGCACGGGGCTTTACGAAGTTTCGATGGCCCACGATGGCGTTGAAGGGATTGCCTTGATCAAGCAAACCCTGCCTGAGCTTATTTTTTTGGATTTTGTCATGCCCAAAGCCACCGGCGACAAGGTGATCGCTTCAGTTAAAGCGGATCCAACAACAGCCAAAATCCCCATTGTCCTGATGAGCGGTTTGGGCGAGATGATTTATTCCAAAGCCAAAGACCAATGGAAATGGCTTCCTAATAATCCGGCGACAAAAAATCGCGGAGAAATGCCGGAAGTGCTCGCCGACAAAACGCAAGCAAATCATGCCGCAGAGGCATTGGGTGTCAAAGATTATCTGCAAAAGCCGTTTAAAAAAGAAACTTTAATTGAGATCGCTGCAAATCTGCTTAAGCCGGCAAAAGTAGAAGAAAAACCCGAAGATATTTAATCCCCCCAATATTTATTGCTTGATTGAAAAAGCTTTTATTGGTAAGCTTTACGGATTGTAAATACGAAGCCCACAGCTTAACAGCTGTGGCTTCTTTTAATCATGGATTCCATCAAGTGGAATCTTAGCCAGAATGCCACAAATCCCCATCATGTGAATTTGGGTTTTTTGTTGCTCGGGTCATTTTAAAAAAATAATATTCTATGGAGGGAAAAAATGAGTAGGCCAGTTGTTGGTAAAGGTAAATCGCAAAATAAAAATTTGATCCAATGGGTCGAAAAAATTGCAGAGCTGACAACCCCGGATCGCATCCACTGGTGCGACGGCAGCCAAGAGGAAACAGACATCCTTTTGAAGGAAATGGTCGCATCCGGCATGGCAACCAAGCTCAACGAAAAATTGCGGCCCAATAGCTTTTTGTTCCGCTCTGACCCCACCGACGTAGCGCGCATGGAAAACCGCACGTTTATTTGTTCGCAAAAGCCAAACGATGCGGGCCCCACCAATAACTGGATGGACCCCAAAGCGATGCGCAGCGAACTCAACGGCGTTTTTAAAGGCTCGATGAAAGGCCGCACAATGTATGTGATCGCCTTTAGCATGGGGCCGATCGGATCGCCCATTTCGCACATCGGCGTCGAATTGACCGATTCTCCTTACGTTGTGGTCAATATGCGGATCATGACCCGCATCGGGCAAGCCGTCTTTAATCTGCTGGACAAAGACAACAGCACTTTTGTCCCCTGCGTCCACAGTGTCGGTCATCCGCTGGAACAAGGCCAAAAAGATTCGTCTTGGCCGTGCAACAAAGAAAAAAAATATATCGTTCATTTTCCCGAAACCCGCGAGATATGGTCCTACGGCAGCGGCTACGGTGGAAACGCGCTGTTGGGCAAAAAATGTTTTGCACTACGTATCGCCTCCTGCATGGCGCGCGAGGAGAATTGGATGGCTGAGCACATGCTTATCTTAGGCGTCGAAGACCCCAAAGGCGAAAAAACCTATGTTGCAGCCGCTTTTCCCAGCGCCTGCGGCAAAACAAATTTTGCCATGCTTATTCCGCCCAAGAATTTCCGCGACAAGGGATGGAAAGTTTGGACAGTCGGGGATGATATCGCGTGGATCAAGCCGGCGGCTGACGGAAAACTTTATGCGATTAACCCCGAAGCCGGTTATTTTGGGGTCGCCCCCGGGACTTCGGAAAAATCAAATCCCAATGCGATTATTTCGTGTTCCAAGAACAGCATTTTTACCAACTGCGCGTTGACGCCCGAGGGTGATGTGTGGTGGGAAGAAATGACTGCCACCCCGCCAGCGAAAGCCATTGACTGGACCGGACAAGAATGGACGCCCGGCTGCGGACGATTGGCCGCGCACGCTAATGCTCGTTTTACCGCGCCTGCCTCTCAATGCCCGACGATAGACCCGGCGTGGGAAGATCCTAAAGGTGTGCCAATCAGCGCATTTATTTTTGGCGGCCGACGCGCCAGCGACGTTCCGTTAGTCTTTCAAGCCTTCAATTGGTCGCACGGGGTTTACTTAGGCGCGACGATGGGTTCAGAAATGACCGCCGCTGCCATCGGCGGCGCCGGACAGCTGCGCATCGACCCGTTTGCTATGATCCCCTTCTGCGGATATCACATGGGCGCCTATTTCCAACATTGGTTAAAGATTGGTAAATTAACGACATCTGCTCCTCGCATTTTTCACGTCAACTGGTTTCGTAAAAGTGCTGAAGGCAAATTCTTATGGCCGGGCTTTGGCGAAAACATGCGCATTTTAAAATGGATCGTTGACAGCGCAAACGGTCGAGCCGCTTGCCAAGAAACCCCGCTGGGCTGGGTGCCGCGCTATGAAGACATCGATTGGGAAGGCGTTACGTTCACCAAAGATCAATGGAATGAAGTTATGCGCATCGATCGAAAAAAATGGAAGGAAGTTTTAACGCTTCAACATGAAGAAAGCTTCCTTAAAATTCATGATCGCCTGCCCAAAGAACTGATTTGCGAACGCGAACTTTTAATCTCACGACTGTAATCTCACAAAAAACCCGCTGTGCGGCCTCAAAACCGCAGAGCGGGTCTAACCCAAACATTCCAGATCGCTTATAAATGTTTAGCGGGTATCCTATCAGTTCCCCCTCTTTTTCTTGTGGTTATTTATAACCATAAAGAGGGGGCTGGGGGGAGTTAAATGATTACGTCTTAAGATTTTTATTTCCAAAATTCGATCGTATCGGAAAAATCCCTTCACTGGCTGACTTCACGTCCTCGACGGTATAAAACGCCCGCGGATTAAACTTTTTGATAATGCCAATGACTTTTTTATGATGCCGTCGCGGGACAATGGTAAAAATAATCTGCACTTTTCCCGTTGAGCCAATAGCATCAACACTGGTTGTGCCATAGCCTTGAGAAGAGAGAGAATTAACAAGCTCTAACCCATCCGTTTTGGAAATAATCCGAATAACTTCAAGGCCGACGGCGAGCTTTTCCT
>JAYRHV010000361.1:0-1916 GCA_041907165.1 Candidatus Omnitrophota bacterium
ATCACGGCCTCCGACGTCTAATACATGGCCTTGACAATATTTTCTTAAAGCGCCAAATAACTTGCCGGCGCGCAGATTACGCGCTGCATAAGCAAAAGAAGCGACTAAAGACTTTTTCATGAAAGCAACCCGCAAAAGGCCATGCCGGCGATTGTTTTTGCGTCGATGATTTTACCGGACTTAAAAAGTTCTTTTAGCTGACGACGGTCCACGATAAGCGGTTCAATGACTTCGTCCGCATCGCCTTGTTCTTTTTGGACATGCAAACTTTCCGCCTTAAAGATATAGATCACTTCATCTGAGTACCCGGGGACCGGATAAATAAGCCCAACCTTAGTTAATTTTCCCGCACGGTAACCGGCCTCTTCCATTATTTCCCGACGGGCACAGGCCAAGGGTTTTTCATTAGGCTCAAGGGTGCCGGCTGGGAATTCATAGAGATACTCATTAAACACCGAACGGTACTGCCTGAGGATGACCAGCTTGTCCTTGGATAAAAATGGGACAATCAGTGCTGCCCCCGGATGAATCACAAGATCCTTGGTGACGTTCATTCCATTGGGCAGAGTCATGTCTCGGCTGACTAAAAAGACATTTTTCTTTTTAAAAGCATACCGAAGTATGTCTTTGTGCTTTAGCGACTTTTTCATAATCATTTAAAAACTTTATCTAAAACACTGCCTATCAACTCTCGCGTAGTTGATGTCGATGAAGGTCCGGATTGCTCGCCTTGGGGCGCATTTTTGTCATCGACTTTAAGCGCTTTGTTTAAAAGTTTGTTCAGTTGATTGACCCCCTCCCCTTCAAGGGCGGCTTTGCCCAAAGCTTTGACATCCGGCATAATTTTTAAACTCGTCAACGGACCTTCAAAAGAGGTCAAAGCAATCACAATATGCCCCTCACTATTTTTAAGATACGCTAAAACCTTGGCTTGCGAAACAAGATATTGGGACAAATCGACAGGCAATTTAATTTGCCCAGACACTTTGCCATTTAATTTTGTATCTGCCTTGATTTGCATCTGCGCTTCAAAAAGATTAGACAAAATCACAAAATCGGGCAAATGGACCACTCCATTTGCAATCTGCACACTTGAGCTTAACTTTTGGAAAACGGTTTGATCAGCAAGATAATCTGCTCGGTATGCCTCTGGCATATTGGCCTCAACCATCGTCGAGAGTCCGGGGATAAATTCAATACGTTCAAGCACTGTCTTAAGCAGGTTAAAATTCTCAATCTTCCCATCTTTTAATTCAAAGGCCCCTGAGCCGTCAAGGGAAGATAAAAACTTCTCTGGGTTGGCAAAATCTTGGCCGCTTACCGACGACATTTGGAGCGCAAATTTTCCGTCTAAATTATATTTTGACCCCGCTGACGCAAGTTGCGGCAAGGCTTTGACCAAATCCGCTGTTTTAAGTTTAGCCAAATCCATTTGCACTAGACACTGACTTAATTTTATTTCTTGTGTGGCCAGATTAATCGATGCCAAAGCGGTTATATTCAAATTTTTCTCTTGCCCCAACAAGGCCAGCTGGCCTTCAAAACGAAACGGCCTATTGAGAGAAAAATCTTTAACGGTAAAATCCACCTTCGAAATCAAGATTTCCATTGCGGGCTTCTGTCCCTTATCAATATAAAGAAGCTGACTGTTGACAACCGAAAACGTCTTGACAGAAAAATCAGGGACCACAACAGCCGATGCAGCCGCAGATTCAGCTGCTGGAGTTCCCGGCGCTTGCGAAGGGCCGATCTTTTGTACATTGATAGCTCCATCCTGATCACGAATTATTGAAATTTTCAAAGAGTCCAGAACAACACTGGAGATAACAATTTCCCGTCGGGTTAAATATGCCAAAACATCCACATTGAGTTTCACCGCACCAATGGAAGCAAAATCGCCCTGCCCAAAACTTTTG
>JAYRHV010000362.1:0-12124 GCA_041907165.1 Candidatus Omnitrophota bacterium
GCCCGCCATGAAACCATGGAAGGTGTTATCCGCGAAATTGTGATCGTTGATCAGTTTGGCAAGCACTCCCATAGTTTTCCACTTCCCAGTGAACCCATGGTCAAGAATGACGCCTTTGCTAATTTCGTAATGAATAAGGGCAATTACACTTGGCTTGGGAGCATAGAGGATCTTAAAATTATCTGGCAGAGCCTATTCTTGGAAGATGATGGCCGACACATCATTGAACCCGATTGTGTTGGCTGGCTTCCCGATGGTAAATTCTGGGTTTTCGGCAATGTAGTGTTTTCAGAGCAAGGTGAATTACGGCATGATGAAAAGGGTATTTTTTGGATAAAAAATTGTGGTTATAAACCGGTCCCTTTAAGTATTTCTTCAGGCAAAAGCGTAATCGCTGAGGGTATTCCTTACCTTAATATGAATAAATGCGATTTCGGACTTTTAAGAGCTAAATTCGCTGAAAGTATTGGAGATTTTGTGGCCACCATATGTTTAGGTTGGGCATGCGGAGTTTTATTTATGGATGAAGTATTTAAAAAGTATGGATGCTTTCCTTTCTTATTTATTACCGGGCGAAGGGGATCGGGAAAATCAACGGTGGCGGAATGGATAATGAATTCTTTCGGGATGGAAAATGCTGGTAAACAAGCGGCCGATACGACCGCAGTTGCGATTCAGAGGTACCTGAGTTATTACAGTTCATTGCCGTTTTTTATTGATGAGTACCGCAATATTGATAAGGTCACATCCAAGAATGGGTTTTTGCGAAATGCGTACAACCGCCAATCAGCAGGAAAAGGGATGCGTCAGGAATTTGGTATACGCGAGGGTAAGGTTCGAGGGACATTAATTATTGCCGGTGAAGAAACTCCTAGTGACAATGCTCTCTTGACTCGTTGTGTGGTGGTGCAAGTATCAGAAAAGAACCGACGTGTTAATAATTTTGATTGGTTTGTTAAGCAGCGTGATCAACTATCAGCTTTTGCTTATCAAATATTAAGAAACCGTAAGCAATATTGTGAAACATTTCTGAGCCAGCTTGTAGAAGATAAGGAAGCTATCGCAAAACTTACCGGCGATGATCGTTTAGCGACGAATATGGCTGTAGCATCGGCAGGAGCCTTCACGCTATTTGGAGAGAATACTGATTTTGCCAAAATGTTTAAGGAGGGGTTGCTCGTGGTCAAGGCCGAGCAAGAGTCTGAGAATGCAGTGGCTATGTTTTTTAAGGACATCCAGGCATTGGCCTTTAATGAGTCAGCTAAAATGGAGAGCTATTGGGATGTAAAAGAGGGGAAGATTTATCTTTACTTCCATGGATTGTACAACCTTTATGCTAAGGAATACCAGAGTCGTAATCGAGAAGCGCCATTTAAGGAGGCGGCTATAAGAAATTATTTAAAAGATGAGCCTGGTTTTGTTGGCGTTAGCGTAGATCACCGTCTTAAAAAGGTTAACTGTAGTTGTGTGGTTTTTTCCATTGATGCTTGCCCAGGTTTTATAAGAGACTTAGTGGGAGACATTGTAGGGGATAGCGCTCCTACCGAAAGTTGAATTCCGACATTGCTCCGACATCGCAAGTGACTTGAAGTATTAAGTTTATGAAATTTGTAGGATTGTAGGAGTAATTTATGAAAGTCTACGAGAAGAATTAATTTCTAAAAATTTATGATTCATAAAATGACACCGCTGGGAAGAATATTTTACGAATTTATCTCCGATAGTCCTACATTTCCCGTAAGTTCTTTAAATTTCTTGGTTTATGTTGTAGGTGTGCTGTCGGAATAATGATTTTGTAGTAGCTTTTGTTGCCGATAGATTAAGTGATTATGGACATAATATCAGCGGCGGGAATTAATCAAAGTGATGATATTACAGAGGCGGTCGAGCTCTATACCGAAATGATCAAGACAATGAAACGTGTTAAGGAGCTTCGGGATAAAGGGATCGATGCGGGACATGAGCATGTTCGATTCTGCAAGCTTGAAGTAAAGACAAACGCTGCTTTTAGAAAATTAGATAATCGTAAGCAACGATTGGCTGCTGAGATTTTAGTGGGGAAGGGCTTAATGTCGCAAAAATTATTAGATGTATTAATGATTTTTGGGGGAAGAATTTCAAAAGTTTAGATTTATCTTATAGGTTTGTGGAGTGGCTGTAGGAAGTTAATCAACAGAGCCGAGAAAGGCAAACTGGGATTTAATGGAAAGACGCTTCTTAAATAAAAAAGAACTCGCTCAGTACCTTGGCCTCAAGGAAGGCACTGTTTCCGTTTGGGTTTGCTATCGGAAGATCCCGTTTGTCCGTATTGGCCGACTTGTCAAATTTGACTTGCGAAAAATTGATGCGTGGATAGCCGAAAACTCTGTTGAATCCATATAATGATATTGCTACAATTAGCCGTCCGGCTGTAAAGAGATTGATTGACAATGTATAGCATTGATATACAATAGGAGCGTGCGATGCCGAGAGAAGAACAAGTCAATGTTCGTTTAACTAAGGAAGAAAAGAAACAAATTCAGAAAGATGCAGAGGATCAGGGACGGACAGTCAGCAATCTGTTGTTATGGTGTTGGAAAGAATGGCAGAAGTCGAAAGTGAAGAAATAGCATGAAGGGTGTATTTCAAAACAAAAAGACCGGCAATTGGTATATCGATTATCGACTTCCAAATGGAAGGCGTCGGCGAGAAACCATTGGCACAAGCAAGAAGCTTGCAGAAAATGTTTTAAGTAAGCGCAAGGTCGGGATTGCTGAGGGCAAGTTTTTAGATGTCGTTAAAAAAGAGCGTATTAAATTTGAAGATTTTGCTCAAGAATATTTAAATATTCATTCTAAGCAGCACAAGAAAAGTTGGGTCACAGACTCTTATCACATTGCCGATTTAAAACGATTCTTAGGAGGTAAATTTCTATACACGATTACAGCCAAGGACATTGAAGATTTCAAAATAGCGAGGTTGAAGGAAGGCGTCGCTACTTCTACCGTCAATCGTCAGATGGGAACACTGCGGGGAATGTTTAACAAGGCAATTGCTTGGGGAAAATTACAAGTCAATCCCATGCGATCTGTGCAGTTTTTAAAAGAGGCTCAAGGGCGATTACGCTTTCTTGAACAAGAAGAAATTATTAAGCTTTTGGCGCATTGCAATAAAAAGTTGCGTCCTATCGTTGTCGTGGCCCTATTTACCGGAATGCGTCGAGGAGAAATTTTTAGTCTCAAATGGCATGATATAGATTTCAAACGCAATAATATTACTTTGCTGGACACGAAGAACGGCGATAAAAGGGAACTCCCCATGAATGAACAAGTCAAGACTGCGCTCATAAGAGTCAGGAAGAACCCCGAGAGTCCTTTTGTATTTTGTAACGAAGCAGGTGAACCACTGCACGACATCCGTAAATCATTCTCGACAGTTTTGGCGAAGTCTGGTATAACTAGTTTTCACTTTCACGATCTAAGACATACTTTTGCGAGTCAGTTGGTCATGTCTGGGGTTGACATTAACACGGTGAGAGAATTATTGGGACATAAAGATATTACGATGACGCTTCGCTATAGTCATCTTGCACCGAGCCATAAACAGCGTGCGGTTGACATTTTGGGTAAGAAAGTGGACACTTTTTGGACACTTAGCCCAAAAGCTGAAACATCAGAAAAATCCGAAGTCTTGCAATCATTTGACAAACAATTAGTTAAATAATTACGGGGAGTAGCGCAGCTGGCTAGCGCACTTGCTTTGGGAGCAAGGGGTCGTGGGTTCGAATCCCACCTTCCCGACAAAATTTCTAAATATTAAAGTGGGATTCGAAGCCGACCCGAGCGCCAAAGGTACAAGCGAGGGCGACCGGCTTCGGAGGAGCCCCGATGAATATCGGGGCGGGGGAGAAGGAATCCCGGCTTCCCGACTCTTATTTTATATTTTTTCTTTCCCATGATTCCACGCGACCACACGAAATTAATCTGCGATATCGGCGAGCTAAGCGGACTTTTTTCCGACACACCCAGTTTAGACGGTTTTTTGCAGAGAATCGTCGAGATGATTTCGTCCCACATGCGCTCTGAGGTCTGTTCGATCTATATTTATTACGAAAATACCAATGAGCTGGTCTTGCGCGCGACCAAAGGACTAAACCGCCAAGCGATCGGTAAAGTCAAAATGAAACTAGGCGAAGGCTTAACCGGCATAGCGTTAAAAGAACTGCGTCCGGTTTGCGAAAAAAACGCAAGTAAAACGCCCGGATACCGGTATTTCCCTGATATCGGCGAGGAGGCCTACGAATCTTTTTTAGCTGTCCCCATTGTCCGCGGAACCAATCGTATTGGTGCGGTTGTTATCCAAAACTTACAAAAGAATTATTTTTCTCAAGAAGATATTAAAGTTTTTCGTGCGATCACCTCCCAGTTGGCCAACACGATTGAAACAGCCAAGCTCTTAATTAGCTTTAACGAAAAGCTGTCGCCTTCGCCTATTTCTTTTGCCGCCAAAGAACTTAAATTTATCAAAGGCCGCGTCGGGTCGGAAGGTTTTGCGTTTGCGCCGGCTCTTGTTTATGAACAGTCTGCGATTTTTGTCCCACCGCCGCACGAGTCTGACCAGCGGCGGTTTTCGCTCAATGATTTTTACAGGGCCGTTGAAAAAACGGAGCAACAGCTTGAGGCCTTACAGGCGCAGATCGAAGAAAAACTCTCCGACGTCGCTTCTTTGATTTTTACCGCCCAGATTTTGATGCTCAAAGACCAATCTTTTTTAGAGGCGATCGTCAAAGTGATTGGACAGGGGGTTAATCCCCCGGATGCGCTTAGGCAAATTGTCGCACAATATGCGGCGATGTTTGATAAACTTCCCAACCAATACTTGAGGGACAAAAAACATGATGTTTTAGACATCGGCAACCGTCTTTTGGAGAATCTCGTTGGTGTTCCAGACGATGAGCATGACTTCCATGGCAAGATCGTGATTTCCCGTCAGCTTTATCCTTCGGACATTTTAAAATTTTCTTCTCTAAACGTCAGCGGCATTATTCTTTTAAGCGGCGGAGTCGCCTCGCATTTGAATATTTTAGCCATCTCTTTGGGCTTGCCGGTTGTTTTTTGCGAAGAGCCAAGGCTTTTGAAAATATCGTCCGGGACTAAGATCATTCTTGATGCGGATTTGGGAAATATTTACGTTGACCCAACGGCGGATATTGTTGAATCTTTTAAAAATAAAGAAAAAGACCGCCAAATGGCCATTAAGCTTAAGGCGGATATAAAAGATACAACATTGACCATCGACGGCACACGCGTTAAATTGATGGCAAATATTAACCTTTTAGGTGATCTGGTTGCCGCGCGGGAATACAAGGCCGAAGGGGTGGGCCTTTATCGAACAGAGTTTCCTTTTATTGTCCGAAGCGATTTCCCGTCGGAAGAAGAGCAGTATTTGATTTATGAAAAGTTAGTCAAAGCTATGCCGGGCAAAGAGATTACGTTTCGCACTCTGGACATTGGCGGGGACAAAGTGCTTTCGTATTACGATAATGGCACCGAAGAAAATCCTTTTTTGGGAATGCGTTCGATCCGTTTTTCGCTCAAACACAAAGATGTTTTTGCCCAGCAGATCCGCGCAATTTTACGTGCCGGGGTGGGGGCTAATATTCGTTTGATGTTCCCCATGGTCTCTTCCTTAGACGAATTTTTGGAAGCCAAGGATTTTGTCATACAATGCAAAGATGAGCTTAAAAAGCAGGGCATTGCAACCATTGAACAAATCCCGATTGGGATGATGGTCGAGCTTGCGTCTGTCATTGAAATTATCGATGAGCTGGCTATGGCAGCGGATTTTTTTAGTATTGGTACCAATGATTTTATCCAGTATATGCTTGCCGTCGACCGCACCAATGAAAAGGTCGCGGATTTTTTTCTGCCGCACCATCCGGGTGTTTTGCGCAGCCTTTTTCGTGTCGCGCAAGCCGCTTTGCGGCACAAAAAAGATATTTCCGTCTGCGGGCTGATGTCGCATCAGCAGAAGTTTGTGCCTTATCTGTTGGGGATTGGGATCCGAAAATTCAGCGTTGATGCACGGTATCTTTATAAAATTCAACAGGCCATCGAAAGTACAGATATAAAGACCGCCGAAAGCGAAGCCAAAAATCTGCTTTCTCAAAAGTTGGTCAGCGACATCGAAGCTTTGCTCAAATAATATTCGTGATGGGTATCATTTTGAAAACAAAATTGTTTATCCAAAAGCTCAACGATTTTTTAATACAGAATTTTAGCGTCATTTTTTCATTATTTATTCTTGCGCTTTCGGGGACACTGGCGTATCGCAATGCATTTGGCGCTTCATTTATTTTTGACGACTTGACGCAAATTCTTCAGAATCCCCACATCCAGTCATGCCATTGGCCGTGGACTTTTATTCAAAATAATCGGCGCCCGCTATTGTATGCAACACTTGCTTTTAATTTTCATTTTGACGGTTTTAATCCTGTCGGATATCACGTTTTTAATATTCGTGTCCATATTCTTGCGTCGATGATATTGTTTTTAATTGTGCAAAAAACTTTCCTTTTACCGACGGTAAGTGGATGGTTAAAAAAGGATGCATGGATTTTAGCTTTAGCTTCTGCGTTGATTTGGCTGTTGCATCCGGTCCACACGCAGGCGGTTACTTATACCATTCAGCGTGCGGAATCCCTTATGGGGATGCTGTTTTTGGCGTCTTTGTATTTTTCCATTCAATATCTAACTTCGCGGCAGGGATATTGGCTTATCAGCGCAGGGATAGCAGCAGTTCTTTGCGGGTTAACTAAGGAAGTGGCACTCGTTTTACCTGTCATTGTCCTTTTTTATGACCTGACTTTTTTTCCAGAGACTTTTTTCGTCGCAATTAAACGCAACTGGCTGCTTTACGCAACTTTATCGTTTATGTGGCTGGTCATGATTTTTCTCTATTTGACAACGAGGCCTGAAGAAAAATTAACGGCTGGTTTTGGCATGCAGGGGATGACGCCGTTATTGTATGCGGCCAATCAGCCGTCTGTCATTTTACATTATTTGCATCTTGCTTTTTGGCCGGACAATCTTGTTTTTGATTATCAGTGGCCGCCGGTTACTCAACTGCGGATGCTTCTGCCGAGCATGACTATTGTTGCCACATGGATTTTGGTCCTTTGGACTCTTTATCGACGGTTTCGTGTTTTAAGTTTTTTGTGTTTAAGTTTTTTTATTCTCTTGCTTCCTTCTTCGAGCATTATTCCCCTTAAGGATTTGATTTTTGAATATCGGCTGTACTTGTCTTTGGCGTGCACAGCGATCTTAGGTGTCCTTGGCCTAAAATATTTCCTTGAGCGATTTGTGCATCCTAAAAGCCGCCAAGCTTTTTTTGTTGTTTGTGTGGCATTTATTTGTTTGATTTTAGGCGGTTTGACCTATCAGCGTAATAAAACATATTTGACGCAAGAAAATGTGTGGCTTGATGTCATTAAAAAGCAACCGGGCAATGCGCGCGCGTATAATAATCTTGGAGAATATTGGCTTCGTATTGGCCGCAATGCATCGGCTAAACGATGTTTTTTAAAATCGATTTCTTTGGATCAAAAGTACGCGGATGTTTTTGCGAACATGGCTACCGTGCTGGGCAAAGAGGGGAAAGCCAAAGAGGCTATTGACTATGCTCGCCAAGCGGTTATCCTCGAGCCGGATTTTGCTGTCGGCTATAACAATTTAGGCAGCGCGCTTTCGCAAGCCGGACGTTATAAAGAGGCGGTGTATTACTTTGAAAAAACTTTAAGCCTTGGGTTTGTGCGGGAAGGGGTGTTCATCAATTTAGCAGTTGCGCTGAATAATTCGGGGGATCAGCAGAAGGCCATTGAAGTTTTGCGAGAGGCTTTAAAATTATATCCTGCTTCACTCGAAATCCCCTCACTCATAAAAGAGATTTTGGGTAAACTTCCAAGAAAATAAATGAATATTATTGAGCAAAATGACTAATCTGATGTATAAATTAATTTATGCAAAGTAAAGAATTTTTTAATTACGATAAAGCTTTTGAACGCAATATCGGCTGGGTCACTCCGTGGGAGCAGCAAATTCTGCGCGGGAAAAAAGTTGCGATTGCCGGATTAGGCGGGGTGGGGGGAAGTCATCTTTTGACTTTAGCCCGTCTGGGTATTGAGAATTTTCATATTGCGGACTTGGACGTTTTTGAATTGGCAAATTTTAATCGTCAAGCGGGCGCGATGGTCAGCACGATTGGCAAATCAAAAGTTGAGTCCCTCAAATCACTGGCGCTGGATATTAACCCTCGTATTCAAATTACTTCTTTTGATAAAGGCGTCAGTGAAAATAATCTTGATGATTTTTTAAGCGATGCCGATCTTTATGTCGATGGCTTGGACTTTTTTGTTTTAGACCTTAGACAAAAGATTTTTAAACGCTGCCAGCAGTTAAAAATTCCCGCGATCACTGCTGCCCCATTGGGGATGGGCGTTGCCTACCAGATTTTTATGCCGGGCAAAATGAGTTTTGACGAATACTACCGGTTTGACCCGCATAATACTCAAGAAAATCAGATTAAATTTCTTGTTGGCCTTAATCCATCGGTTGGGCATCGTTTTTATTTAGCATTCCCTCCGGCAGTTAACTTCCAAGAAAAACGCGGACCTTCGACGGTCATGGCGTGCAATTTATGCTCGGGCGTTGTTGGAACAGAAGCTCTTAAAATTTTTTTAGGACGAGGACAAGTTTTGGCAGCCCCATGGAGCCAATATTTTGACGCCTACCGCAATGTTTATAAAAAAAGTTACGTTTCGCGGGGCAATGGTGATTTAACCCAAAGGATACGTCTGGCACTGGCCAGTTCTTTTTTTCGAAAATTGTTTAGCAAGCCTCGGCAACTTTTGCCGGAAACTGTGGTAAAAAACGATTTACAGGCCATTCTCGATTTTGCCAAATGGTCGCCCAGCGGGGACAATTCCCAGCCGTGGCATTTTGAACTTAAAAGTGAAACAGAATTTATTCTCCATTTTCACAACGAAGACAGCGCCTATGATTTTGCCGGCAAGCCGTCAGTGATGACAATTGGGTTTTTTATCGAAACTTTTAAAATTGCCGCTTCGCATTTTTCTTATCGCGTCGATTGGACATATGAGCCTATTGGACCTAAAACGCATAATATTATTTTTCGTATCACAAAGGACGAATCGATCAAAGAAAGCCAATTATTCCCGATGATAAAAATTCGTTCTGTTAACCGGTTTGCTTACAAAACAACAAGGCTGACACAGCGACAAAAAATGGTCCTCGAGCAATCTTTAGGCGAGCATTTTAAAATCCGTTGGTTCGAAAGTTTTTTTGAACGTCTGACCATTGCCAAATTAAACGCGGCAGCAACCTTGATTCGGCTGAGTATCAAAGAAACTTATAAGACGCATAAACATATGATGGATTTCAAAAATGACTTTAGCCCCGCTGGCGTTCCGATTAAAGCAGCTGGGATTTCTTTGCCGACACAGAAACTATTGGAATTTGGGATTCAAAGTTGGGAACGAGTCAACTTTATGAATAAATTCTTAGGCGGGGCGATTGTCCCGCAGATAGAAATGGATTTTTTGCCGGGGATTTTTTGCGCGGCTCATTACATTATTGAATGGAAGTTCCCTGAAAATGTCGAAGATTTATTGGCCGGCGGGCAAGCTTTGCAGAGGTTTTGGCTGCAATTAACGCAATTAGGCTTGGTGATGCAACCGGCCGTTGCGACGATAGCTTTTGCCTATTACGGCCGAAATAAAATTTATTTTACAGAAAACCCCAGCATGCAAAAACGTGCGATTAAACTTAGCCAACAGCTTGGGAAAATTGTTCCTGTTAATAATATTGCTTTTATGGGGCGAGTTGGAGTGCCACTGACGAGCTTGCCGATCCCGCGCTCTGTTCGTAAAGATCTTTCGGAGCTGATAATAAATCAGAATTTCAAATAGGAGTCTTTGTGTCAAGTGTAAATCAGTCTGTGCAAATGGCGCGCAGCTTTGAGTTTTACGCCCGTAATATTTGGCCTGTGCATAGGCTTTTTGTAAAAAAATATATTTCTAGACGCTGTAGCCGTTGTGCTGCGTCTGAGAAAATGTTGTTATTAGGCCGCTCTGGGATTTGTGAAATTTGTGAAAAATTTTCGCCATCTGTTGAATTTTCTCGACCCAATAATCCCTTAGAGGACCAAAGGGCTATTGATGAAATTTTAGCGCAATGTCAGGGCAAAGGCGAAAGGCAGTACGATGCTTTGATTTTGTTTAGCGGTGGGAAAGACAGCACCTATATGGTAAAGCGCATTATGGATCAATTTCCCCAGATGCGGATTCTAACCTGCAGCATCGACAACAGTTTTATGAGTCCCGTCGCCAAAGAAAATATTTAGGTCATCGTTGAAAAATTAGGCCTTGATCATATTTTTATCCGTCCGCATCGTGGGTTCTATGTCAAATTTTTTCGTTATTGTTTAACGCATTTAAATGTCAACGGCGGCTACGGCACTCTTGATTTTAGCGACGGAGAATTTATGCTAGACACGGCAAGAAATTTGGCAGCAGAAAAACGAATCCCGATTATCCTTTGCGGTTATTCCAAATATCAAGTACAAAATGGGTTGAAGCTTTTTTCTTTTGAATCGCCCAGAGAAAATGAGTTTTTAAGCCGTAAACAGACAGCTGGGATAGATTTGACACAGATGTTTTCTGGATCTGATTTGCAGCTTTGGTGGAATCCCTCTCGATGGTCTGGGAAAGATGTGGCGAGGTTATTTTTTCCTTTGTATGCATGGAACACGACGGAAGAAGAAATAAAAGAGCAAGTATTTAAGTGGGGGTTACTAGATCCTCAACAACAAAGCCCGCTTTTGACGAATCATCAGCTGATTGCTTTGATTGGTGTTGTTGATGTTCACAAGTTAGGATACAGCAGTTTTGAGTCCGAGTTTTGTCGTATGATTCGCGAGGGGAAAGCGCAAATATGTTATTGGCAACCGATTTTTGAATTTCTCGAATACACGGCTAAGACGGGCCTTTTTGTTAAACCGATTATTTTAGACGTTTTAGCAAAGTTGGATTTAAAATTGCAAGATGTCGGTATTAAATGGGGGCAGACGTGAAGGCATTTGTGACCGGTGGCAGCGGATTTGTTGGAACTCACTTGATCCAACAATTAGATCAGGCCGGATGGGAAATTATTGCACTTCATCGACCGAAATCAGACCTTTTAGAATTAAAAAAATGTAAAAAAATACATTTGGTTCTTGGTGATGTCACGGACATTGAATCGTTGCGTAGAGCTATTCCCGTAGGTGTTGATGCAGTTTTTCACGTGGCCGGCTCGGTGGGACACTTGCCGCATGATCAAGAAAACAGTCGGTATGATATTAATCAAAAAGGGACTCAAAATGTAGTGACCGTTTCTCTTGAGAAAAAAATCGGTCGATTTATTTATACAACGACTGTTTTAACCTACGACTTTAAAGCTTGTCAACCTCTGACCGAAAATGCTCCGGTAAATCAGTGGTGCCGTGATGCATACATTCACTCAAAGCGATTGAGTGATATTGAAGTCGATAAAGGTTTAGCTTCAGGGCTTGATGCAGTTTATTTGCACCCTTCTGCCTTATTTGGTTCGTATGATAAGGCGACGTGGTCAAAAATGTTTTTAGAAATTGAACGTGGTTTGCCCTTGCCTTTTGCTCCACCCGGCGGAGGAAGCGTTTGTCATGCCAAAAAAGTAGCTGGCGCACATATTTCTGCCTTTCATAGAGCAAAAAAGGGGCGTCACTATATTTTAGGTGGTCCTGATGTGACGTGGTTGCAGGTCACACAGGCGATTGCGCATCTTTTGGGAAAACCTCTTCCCATTGCCGCTTTGCCGGTGCCGTTATTTAAAATTTATGGTTATACGGAACATTGGATTTCTAATAAGTTGAAAAGAGAGCCGATGATAACGCCCCATACTGCTGAAATTCTTAGTGTGAATGTTTTTTCGGATTCCAGTCGTGCGATGAAGGAATTAGGGTATATTTCATCTAGTCTTGAGGAAATGTTGAATGATTGTTTCCACTGGATGCTAGCCACCGGGATGCTGTCTGCGCGAAAATCTAAGAA
>JAYRHV010000363.1:0-1774 GCA_041907165.1 Candidatus Omnitrophota bacterium
AAGCAAAAGAGGGGGAACACAAAATAATTCCAACAAAAAACTTTTACGCAAACGCTTCTTTTAACCGACGGACGGTCTTATCTTTTCCCAAAACCGCCATGGTCTCAAACAATCCCGGCCCAACGGCTTTACCTGTCAATGCGCCACGTACCGGATGCACCAAGTCCCCGGCTTTGATCCCAAGCTGGCCGACGACTTGACGAAAAACTTCTTCCGTCGTTTTGATATCATACACAGCTAATTTTTCCAAAGCATCAGCCAGCAGTTGAAATTCCTTTTTCAAATTCTTTGCCGTAAGTTCCTCTTGCACTTGCGGGTCTTTTGTGTAATCCTCTTTAAACAAAAATTCGGTCCAATCCAAAAAATCAACCAAGGTATCCATTCGCCCTTTATATAAAGCCGCGATCGCTTCTAAATTTGCCAACTCTGCCGTCGGGCTTGCATATTTTTCAACTAAAAATGGCTTGATCGCTTCTGCCAATTTGGACGTTTCCATTTCCTTGATATATTGCCCATTAAGCCACTTTAATTTGTCCATCGAAAATGCGGCCCCGGCCTTGTTAACTTTTTTTATCGAAAATTTTTTGACCGCCGCATCAAGACCCACTTTTTCCTGATTATTCCCCGGTGACCAGCCTAAAAGCATCAAATAGTTGACAATACCCTCGGGCAAAAATCCTTGGCCCTTATAATCACTGACCGCAACCGCACCAGCGCGCTTGGACATTCGTCCGCCTTCTTCATCCATGATAAGAGGAAGATGCGCAAACTTTGGCACCTTAAAACCCAACGCCTGATAAATCATAATCTGTTTAGGCGTATTAGAAATATGGTCCTCCCCGCGGATAACATGACTGACCTGCATCAGGGCATCATCAATAACGCAAGCAAAACTGTACGTCGGAGTCCCGTCGGACTTCATCAAAACCTGATCTTTAATCGTTTCGGTATCAAAGACAATCTCGCCGCGGATCAAATCAAAAATTTTAACTTGGGTCGGCAACATTTTTAAAATCACCGCCTCCCCATCCTTATACGCTTTGCCTTCGTCTAAAAGCTGTTTGGCGTATTGACGATAAATATCAAAACGTTCACTCTGTTTATAAAATTCGTCCCAGTTAAGCCCTAACCACGTCATGCTGCGCAAAATCTCGTCGAGATACTCGGTTTTAGAACGCTCTTTATCCGTGTCCTCAATGCGCAAAATAAATGTGCCGCCTACCGCGCGGGCATACATCCAATTAAAAAGGGCCGTACGTGCACCTCCAATATGCAAAAACCCCGTCGGGCTTGGCGCAAAACGGACACGAATTGCAGTCGGGACACTGATGGAATTTAAATTTTCTACGGGTGTTTGCATACAATATTATGTTTCTGGAACAAGACGCCCTTGTTTAACTAATCGCTGCACCGTGGCTTCAACGCGCTCACGGTCCAAATCGCTGATATCCACAAATTCGATGCCGATATCATAAAACATCGGCTTGTTTTCTTCACCGGATTTACGGCGCACCGCCCAAACAACCTTCCCCTGGCATTTTACGTGTTCTTCAAAATCCAAAAGGTCCAACTCAACCTCGACGGGCGTAAACATCGCAAGCCCTTTTTTAAGAATCACGCATACGCCGCCGACACCAATATTTTCGGTATGCGCCAAAATCACATCTTTTTGGTCTTGTTCATTGCGGACAATGATCTGACACGGATAATTGACGCGCGGAAATCGCCTGCGATTTAATCCATCCCAAGGGCTCATGGTATTCTCCTTTGTATT
>JAYRHV010000364.1:0-7152 GCA_041907165.1 Candidatus Omnitrophota bacterium
CTTCCCACCGCAACCCGTAGATTAGGGTCGGTATCGACGGTATAGATGTTATTGTCTATTTGTTTCCAATATCCGGGGATGCGTCCCCACTCTCCGATTCCTGCACCGTTATCCTGACAGAAAAAAATTTCGCTATAACTGTCAGTGTTAGAATAAATACTGCCTATAGGACAAGGATTATCCAAGTGGGCGCGGGGAAGAAAATGAAGATCAAAGTAGCTCCCCAGCGGGGAGGGATAGTATTGATTCATAATTTTATCGTCTCCTGCGTAAGTATTATTAGGAAGACCAGTCAATATCCCGACGGCGCATAAGACAATCAATGCTAACGCATGGTTAAACCACGTAAAACGCAGTGAGAATAAAATTTTATGAAGATGCATTCGCATTATATTTACCAGACCTTATTGTTAATGCCCAACTAAAACAATCACTTTGCCAGTTTTAGATTTTTTCGACTCAAAGTTAAATGGTTCAAGTGCTTTACCAATAATTGCGCCGCGAGACTTTTGTGGATCCGAAGCTTTCATGGCATGCCCGGGCAAGGAAGATGTCGTTAAGAGATCTCCTGCGCTAATGGGGCCACCTTCATCGCTGACCTTGCATAAAACTCGTCCCGCAAGGGCAACTGGAACTTCTCTGCCTTGAGTAAACGCTTTAGCGCTTGCGGAAATAATGACCTGATTGCCTTTAAAGATAAGTGCCGGTGAGCTGGAAACAATGCCAATAAATCGAGAGTCATACGGCAGACTTGACTTTTTAAGTTGATGAGTTTTGGTGTCATCCCCAACAAGCAAGTCACCGGCTTGCACGTCTTGTGATGTTTCAAATCTTTCTGCAATATCTAATCCAATCGCATGAGGAGCGCTATCGCTAATTTTAAGGTTGGATGAATTGCCATTATTTTTTAGGTCAGCAATATACACTTTGCCGTTGACCTTCATATCGCCATTGACATGAAGTTGTTCTTGGGGATCAACAATGCCCCCGATTCCAACCTTAGCATCATAAATGATAAATGAATCTGTACTGGGAATATCAACAGGGATATCAGAATAACCCCATGCAAAAGTATGGTCCCCGGTAACGTTCATGTTTTTCCCAGCGGCAAAAGAATAAGCGCCCAGAGTAACATTGTACGAGCCTCCCGCAATAACAGAATAATTGCCTCGAGCTGTGTTATGACTGCCACCCCAAACCGTTGCGTGACTGCCTGTCGTTTGATTATTGTCACCGCCGCCGATTGTCGAATGGGTCCCATCGCAAGAATTTAATTTGCCGCCTAAGATGACTGTGTAGGCTCCAAGTGCGGAATTTTGATTGCCGCCACCAATATAGCTATAGTTTCCCGAGGCGGTATTTTGCAGGCCGCCGGAAACTCCGCTATATGCTCCGGAAGCGATATTATTTTCACCGCCGCAAATAGCCGTACTGTTGCCTGTAGCGTGATTATTATGGCCTCCGCAAATGGTTGAAAAATCTCCGGTAGCCGCATTTGTGTTGCCGCCGCAAATTGTCGAATATTGGCCTTGAGCAAGAGTAGGATGGCCTGCTTGATTATTTTCTCCGCCTCCTATGACACCACCTTGTCTTGAAACGCGATTTCCTAATCCTCCGCCAATGCTCCCGTATAAGTCATTGATAACAGTATTGTTTTTGCCTCCGATAATCGTACTATAAGATGCAAGCGCCTGATTATTATAGCCAAAAGAAGCAACAGAAGCAGTACCTGTGGCTTTATTGTCTTGTCCACCTGAGACGACCGAATAGGTCCCCAGATTCGCATCGTCCCATTGATCAGCAGTTACATTGCCGGCGCGGAAAACAGCTTGTTTCGGATACCAAAAAAGTCGAGTTCCCGGCCCTGAGGTCGTTATATTTTTGCTGGTAGCTGTATTGATGCTCCCATCATCCTTGATGTTTCCTGTCGTAAAAATACCCCCGTCTTGATCAAGTGTCAGTTTAAATTCAGGCGAGTCTGTTCCGATACCAATATGGATATTGGGATTGGACGTTGTATCAGTCGGATAAACATTATTCCCAACCTGTTTCCAAACCCCAAAAAGTGGACTCCAGACGACACCTCTAGCTATGTCGGTACGGCAATATTCAAGAAAACCGGGGTGAGCTTCGTCCGTATACAGTGTGCCTAAAAGACAGGGAAGTGGTTTGGAAGCGGTGGGGACCAAACGGATTGTTTGATAAATTCCGGTTGGAATAGGGTAATAGCTAGTCAGTCGAACGGTGTTTCCATCAGCGAAAACAAAAGCTGGGAGGAAAACATAAACAAAAAATAATATAAAAGAAATGTATCGGCTAGATCGGTACAAGGTAGAAGTCCTTAGAAAAAAGTATTTATAATATTTTGACTAAAGAATAACACATTTTTTTCTCAACAGCAAAGAAAAGACTTTTTACAATACTAAAATTATCTGAAGTTATAGTAAAATAAAACGTTATGAAAAATAAAATAATATTTTTGGAATCGATATTCACAGCGACAATATTAATTTGCATTTTTTTTGCTTATCGGCCGTCGCTTTTTAACGGTTTTACCTGTTGGGATGACAATATTTATGTCGTTGAAAATGAAACGATCCGTGATCTTTCATGGACTTCGTTAAAAACGATTTTTACAACGGATGTCTCGCTGAATTACACGCCTTTGACCAGTTTGTCTTTTGCCGGAGAATATCATTTTTTTAAATACACTCCGTTTTTTTATCATTTGGATAATCTTCTTTTGCATTTGGCAGTTGTGGCGTTGGTTTTTATTTTTACTTTGCGATTGTCTTTATCGTTGCCAGTATCTATGCTTGCAGCGCTTGTTTTTGGCCTTCATCCGATGCACGTCGAGTCTGTCGCTTGGGTCACGGAACGAAAAGACGTCCTCTATGCGTTTTTTTATATGCTCGCCTTGATTTTTTATTGGGATTATCTTAGAAAGAAACGCAAGATATTTTATGCTTTAAGTTTACTCTGTGGGTTTTTAAGTATTCTTGCTAAGCCGATGGCTTTGAGTTTGCCGCTTGTTCTTTTTGTTCTTGACTGGTTTTATGGCCGAAAATTCGAAAAAAAATTACTTTTTGAAAAAATCCCGTTTGGTCTGGTAATTTTTCCGATTGCGTGGCTGACGTATAATCTTAATGCCCGGATCATTGATCTTAAATTTCCCGACGCTGTTTTAACTTGGGGCTGGACTTTAACCTTTTATCTTAAAAAATTCTTTTTCCCCTTCGACTTTTTACCATTGTACGAACTGCCTTTCCCAGTCAAGTTAAGCAATCTGCAATTTGCAGGCGCGTTCATAATTTTTATTTTTATTATCGTCAGCCTTATTTATTTTCGAAAAAACCGTTGGCTTGCGTTTTCTTTTCTTTTTTATTTTACATCGATTTTCTTTTTGCTGCGCTTTGATAAGAGTGCCGATTTATGTATTGTTGCCGACCGCTTTATGTATTTACCCAGTGTTGGATTTTGTATTTTGCTGGGGGTGCTTGCAGGACGTTTATTTGCATGGGCCAAAAATCAAAATCTGTTTTATGCCGTGGGGTTGATGGCCATAACTTTGGGGTGTCTTTATTGGCTTGCAAGTGCAACGTATCAGCAATGTAAAATTTGGGGTGACGGCGTTGCGTTTTGGAATAAAGTGTTAAAACACTATCCTTTGTCCGCGATGGCGTATAATCAGCGTGCGTTAGCGTATAAAGAACACGGGGACTTAGAAAAGGCCCTTGCCGATTACACTCAAGCGATTGTCTTGTTGCCCAACTATGATTTTGCGCTGACAAACCGTGGGATTGTTTATAAACAGATGGGTAAATTTCAACAAGCTTATAATGACCATTCGCAGGCGATTGCTGTTAACCCGGATTTTAGCGAAGCGTATCTTAATCGCGGCAATGTGTTATTTTCTGCGGGAGACTTTAAGTCTGCCCTTGCCGATTATTCAAAAGCTATTGGCACTATTGGGGTTTCGGCTCGTCGAAAATCAACGATTTATCAGGCTGAGACGTATAGCCGCCGAGGCTGCGCCTATTTTTTTATGAAGGACTATGAGAATGCGTTGGGAGATTTTAATAAGACCTTAGAAATAAACCCTGACAATATTGTCGCTTTAGATAATCGTGCTATTATTTTTAGTATCCAAGGTCAAAAAGACAAAGCTTTGGCCGATTTTGAGAGGTCTTTGAAGCTAGCGCCCAAGAACGTAGTTAATTATGTCAATCGCGCGCAACTTTATTATCAAAGCGATGACAAAAAATCGGCCTTGGAGGATATTCAAAAGGCGTTGGTTTTGGACCCCAAATATAAACGAGCGCTGGAATTAAAATCACTTATTGAAAAACGTTAGTTACATCAAGGAGCAAGGTATGAAGATCCTAATTTTGTCGATGATTGTTTTTGCGGTGATTGTGATTTTGTCTGTCAAGGTTTTTGCGCAAATATCTGTTGAGACTACGAGGTCTGCATCGGGAAATGCAGGGAATATTTTTTCTTTTACTATGAAAAATATTGATGAAGAGAATGTGAGTCTCTCGGATTTTAAGGGGAAAGCGATTCTTATCGTTAATACCGCATCTAAGTGTGGATATACCCCCCAATACACCGGCTTAGAAGAGCTTTATCAGCAATATAAAGATCGCGGGTTTGTGGTTTTGGCTTTTCCGGCAAATAATTTTATGGGGCAGGAGCCGGGAACTGATAAAGAAATCAAGAATTTTTGCCTGTTAAAGTACAAGACAACATTTCCGATTTTTGCCAAAATAAGCGTTAAGGGCGAGGATATCCATCCGTTATATCAATATTTGACCACGCAATCCGGTTTTAACGGGCCGATCAAATGGAATTTTAATAAATTCTTGGTCACGCCCGACGGGAATGTGGTTGCTCGGTTTGATTCACAAGTCAAGCCAAAAGATCCACAGATTATATTAGCGCTTGAAAAAATTTTGCCGAAAAAGTAGTTTTGCGATTAGCGCCGATAAATATGGTATATTTGAGTAAGATTTTTTAAGGAGCTTAATGTGCCCAACGCGATTCTTTTAATATCCTGTCCTGACCAAAAAGGGATAACAGCTACCGTGACCTCGTTTGTTTTTGAAAACGGCGGGAACATCATCGATGCCAGCCAGCATATCGACGAACAAACGAACACTTTTTTTATGCGCATCGAGTGGTCGCTGGTGGATTTTAAAATTTTAAAGTCCAAAATCGCAAAGACCTTTGGTCCGATTGCCCAAAATTTTAAGATGGCGTGGGGCCTGTATTTTACCGACGATATCCCGAAGGTGGCGATTTTTGTTTCGCAGCACTTGCATTGCCTTTATGATTTGTTGCTGCGACAGAAGGCCGGACAATTGCCCTGCAAAATTGCGGTCATTGTCAGCAATCATCGGCAGGCCCAAGTATTGGCCAAGGCCTTTGCAATAAAATTTGTTTATATGGATATTACCCCGCAGAATAAAAAGTCGCAGGAAAAGCGTCAGCTGGCTATTTTGAAAAAGCAAAACATCGAACTTGTTATCTTAGCGCAGTACCATCAGATTTTGAGTGCGGATTTTGTGGCACATTTTGCCAACCGTATCATCAATATCCATCATTCGTTTTTGCCAGCCTTTGCCGGAAAAAGTCCTTATGATCAGGCGTATCAAAAAGGGGTCAAGATCATAGGCGCGACAAGTCATTTTGTGATTGCCGCACTTGATCAGGGACCGATTATCGAACAGGATACCGTCCGTATCAGCCACCGTGATTCAATCGACGACCTTAAGCTTAAGGGACAGGATTTGGAAAAAATCGTTTTAAGCCGCGCAGTGCGCTGGTATCTGGAGCGAAAAATTTTGCCGCTGGGCAACAAAACGGTTGTTTTTGACTAATGTCGTGTGACCTGCTATTTTGCGTCTGTTACGGATAGCCTTCCCAAGCGAGTTGTCGCAGCCACGGCGCTTACTTGATTGCCTTTTAAATTTAGAATAAGCGACGTGACCGAGACTGTTCGAGCGACGAAGGCTATCCGTAACAGACGCTTTAAGTCTTACTTTGTTTCAGTTTTCTTATGCGCTTCTAAGTTGATTGTGATAGCAACCTCATCGCCGACAACAAACCCGCCTTGGTCCATCTGTTTGTTCCACTTAACACCAAAATCTTGACGGTTGATTTTGGTTTGACCAGAAACTCCGATAACTTCATCCCCGTTCATCGGGCTTTTGATGGGGCCTGCGATGGAAAGCGGGAAGGTAATCGATTTTTTTACTCCTTTAATAGTCAAATCGCCTGTGACGGTATACGAATTGCCTTTGGAGGCAACCGATGTACTCTTGAAAGTAATGGTGGGATTAGCATCAGCATCAAAAAAGTCCGCGCTGCGCAAATGGGTGTCGCGCTGTTCGTTTTGGGTGTTAATACTTTTTGTTTCGATGGAAGCTTCCATCTGTGAAGCGCTAGGGTTTTTGTCGTCGAGCGTGATAGAACCGCTAAAGGTTTTAAAATTTCCCTGCACTTCGCTGACGGTCAAGTGTTTGACCGAAAAGCCGATTGTCGAATGGACAGCATCAATGACGTAAGTGTCCGCGGCCATGGCGGGCAGGACAAAGAGCAGACTTAATAACATAGCTAAAAAATAACGGGACAATCTTTTCACATTTTCCTCCGAGGTTTAAGGTTAAACAATATCTCTATTTAAGCGCGTAAATCCACAAAGTCAAATTTTATTTGGCAGACAACTAAAGAAAATATTTTCTGTGAATTAGAATCGTTTTGCTAAAATACTTAACGCAATTTTGTAATTAAAAAGAAAAGGATAAAAATGTTAAGTTTTTTTAAAAAATACCGGCAGAAACAAGAGCTTAAGCGGGACTTTTTGTCGCTACTCTCCGAGGCCAAGGATAATCTCGAACAATACTATGTGATGTTTCAGTTGGGGCGGTTGCGTTTTTTTTCTTTGCACGCATGGGAAAAAATGGGCAGTCGCCTTGAAATTGTCTGGGACGATGCTGTCAAAGGATATATCCGTCGGTTAGCAGAATATAACCGTGTCCTTAAGGAGTATAAAGATTTTGAAATTTGGTACAATGCGGATCTGGAGCGCAAAAATCAGGACAATGGACGTCTTTTGCACAAAAAAAAAGAATTAGCTCAAGAGCAGTTTGC
>JAYRHV010000365.1:0-3721 GCA_041907165.1 Candidatus Omnitrophota bacterium
GTGCAATGGCTTGAACAATAATTAGATAGATACACCGGAGCGTAAAGAGAAATGGTCCGGCCAAAATACTGACGGGTAAGGTGCGCGGATTTTTGGGCCAATTGTTCAAGAAAGACCGGGTCGTTGTCGGAGAGGATATTTTTTATTTCGTTAAGGCTAATCATTTTAACTTTTGGTAGGGAACGGTTTAAAACCGCTCCCTACGGTTATTCGTAAAGAAATCCCGTTAGAGGCGATGAGGCGTTGGCCATATTTTCTGCCGACGGTAATTTGCTTAAAAACCCAAGCCGTCCGGCCTTTACCGCTAAGCTAAAAGCTTTTGCAATCAAAGCAGGATCGCCTGCCGTGGCCACGGCTGTGTTGACCAAAACCGCGTCGGCCCCTATTTCCATCGCCTCTGCTGCGTGCGAGGGGGCCCCGATTCCGGCATCAACGATAATCGGAACATCAATTTCTGTGACGAGGATTTTAATAAATTCTTTAGTCTTTAGTCCTTGATTGCTGCCGATCAAAGATCCCAACGGCATCACTGCCGCTGCGCCGGCTTTGACAAGTGCACGGGCCACGTAAAGATCAGCGGAAATATAGGGAAGGACAACAAAGCCTTCCTGGGCCAAAATTTCGGTGGCTTTAATTGTTTCGTGATTGTCCGGTAAAAGATATTTGCTGTCGCTCATGACTTCAATTTTAATCCAGTTACCGTGTCCGGCTTCGCGGGCAATGCGGGCAATACGAATGGCTTCCTGTGCATTGCGCGCACCCGAGGTATTAGTCATCAGGGTTACCGACGGGGGAAGGTATTCGAGGATATTATCTTGGTGGCGTTCTAAATCAATACGCCGCAGGGCCACGGTTACGATTTGTGTGCCGGATGCGACGATGCTGTCTTTTAAGTCAGTTTTATTTTTAAATTTTCCAGTGCCCAACAGAAAACGGTTCGTGAAAGATTGGCCCGCGATCATCAAGGAATCGTCAGGGCCAATAGGTAATTCTTTTGGTTGCATTTTTCTATTTTCCCCTAAACCCTTCATTTATCCGCCGCCAACGATGCTGACTAATTCCAAGCGGTCGTTGTCTTTAATTATGGTTTGCGGCCATGCGCAAGACTTGATGATCGTCCCGTTTAATTCAGCGATGACGTGCTTATTATTTTGGCAAAGTTCATCGATAAGTTGTTTTAAACTTGATTCTTTTTCTAATATGTGAGATTTTCCGTTTAATAGGATTTGCATAAATTTTTCCTTTTAAAGTTGACGTTATTTTAGAGGAATTCGGTTGAAAATGCAAATATATGACGCCTCTAAGCCCCTAAAAAAAAAGTAGATATTTTTGTTTATTTGTAGTATAAATTGGACTAATTTACTGGTGAACGGGGCCACTTTGCTCCCTAGATTTAACAATCTAAAAAAGGACACATGTTCGGATGAATAAAGTGAAAGATGCTAAAAGCCCGGCTTTTGGTTATCAGTTGCTTTTGGATTTGTATAATTGCAAACAAGGCGCTTGCGATGACTTGGCGCTGTGTTACAAATTTCTGGATGATATCGTCGGATATCTGGGGATGGAAAAGCAGTCGCCGCCAAATATTTTTCGCAGTGATGAGCGGCTGTTTCCCGAAAAAGCAGGGCTTTCCGGCTGGGTCCCTTTGATTGAAAGCTCGATTGTTATCCACACCCTGACAGTGAAGAATTTTATTTCAATTGATATTTATTGCTGCAAGTATTTTGATGTCGAAGCGGCCAAAGAGTTTTGTGCCAAGTTTTTTGCTCCGCAAAAGACAGACGCCCAATATATGGAGCGCGGACAGGATTATTTTAAGAGCGATTCGAATTATCATTCGGTGAGCGTCAAAAAAAGTGCGGGCAAAAATCCACAGATCGAAATTCACAAAAAAGAACCGCAATTCGCTTCAGCGAAGTAAGGTCATTTTAGATTGATTTTTAAAAGGGGGATTGCGATGGTCGTAATCCCTCTTTAAAGTTTATAAGCAGGGACGTTCCCCGAAAATCCCCATTACACAATCTACCCCTCCAACTCAAGGAGGAAGTATGTCAAAAGTTGAAGTTTCTTTAGTGCAAATTGAGCCAAGAATTTATTTGATCAGAGGGCAAAAGGTCATGTTGGATCGTGATTTGGCTCAACTTTATGGAGTTCTGACTAAATATTTAACTCGTCAAGTTCGAAGAAACATTGAGCGCTTTCCGGATGATTTCATGTTCCAACTGTCAAAAGAGGAAGCTCATCATTCAAGGAGCCAAATTGGCACCTTGAAACGTGGACAAAATATAAAGTATCTTCCGTGTGCTTTTACTGAACATGGGATTCTTATGTTGTCGAGTGTTTTGAATAGTCCTCGTGCCATTAAGGTTAATATTCAAATCATGCGGGCATTTGTGAAATTGCGTGAATTGATGACAACACATCATGATCTTGCTAAGAAGATCAATGATCTTCAGCGGCAGTACAAGGATCACGATCAGAAAATTATTATGATCTTCGAGGCTATTCGTCAGATTATGATTACGCCGGAATCTGAGCCACCTGAAAAGAAAAAGATTGGGTTTCATACAGATTAAATTTTCTTCACGGTATTTTGCTCTTTGGGTTATAATCGAAAAAAAGTTAAGGGAGAAGAAGTTAAAGAAATTTATTTGATTGATAATAACGGAGAAAAATATGAAGTGGATGTTAAATGTTTGGTTCTCCATTGCCCTTTTTATTTTTGCGTGTGTGTTTAGTTTTATAGCGGAAATTTACAGGTATCATTTTATTATTCAGATAATTTTTACAATAAGTGCTTGTCTGTTAGTAGCTGGATTAGGATATATTGCTGACCTTCAAAGCAAGAACAATAATAAAAAATTATCTGATCTTGGCAAGGCATTGCTTATTTTATTTTTTCTCATATATTTATGTGGAATTCGTACGACAGGGATATTTATCAAGGGATCCAATAGTCCTTCAGGGCGGCTTAGAAGTGCCAGTGACCAATAATAAAAATGAAATCTTATAATACACAAGAAATCAAGCGCATTGAGGACAAGTGGCGCAAAGCTTGGGACGAAAAGAAAACTTTTCAAGTTTCCTTTGATCCGGCTAAGCCTAAGTATTATGTCCTTGAGATGTTTCCTTATCCATCGGGGAAAATCCACATGGGCCATGTTCGCAATTATACGATCGCGGATGTGATTGCTCGTTTTAAAATGATGCAGGGTTTTAATGTGCTTCACCCGATGGGTTATGACGCTTTTGGCCAGCCGGCGGAAAACGCCGCAATCAAACATCAAACTGATCCCGGAGAGTGGACGTATCGCTGTATCGCGCAAATGCGTGATGAGCTTAAGATGATGGGTTTCTCTTACGATTGGGACCGTGAACTGGCGACTTGTGACGCCGACTATTACAAATGGAATCAGTGGATCTTTTTAAAAATGATGGAGTGTGGGCTTGCTTACAAAAAAGCTTCGGCGGTCAATTGGTGCCAGAGCTGTCAGACGACCTTGGCCAATGAAGAAGTTATTAATGGCGCTTGTTGGCGCTGCAAAAATGACGTTGTGCAAAAAGATTTGGAACAATGGTATTTAAAAATCACGCATTATAATCAGTCGCTTTTGGAAGATTTGAATAAATTAGACAATTGGCCCAGTCGCGTCAAGGCAATGCAGGAGAATTGGATCGGCAAGAGCTTTGGCGTTGAAATTTATTTTAAGATTAAAAAAAC
>JAYRHV010000366.1:0-7503 GCA_041907165.1 Candidatus Omnitrophota bacterium
CCGCCTCCAGCGGTATTGAAAATGAAAATTTATTGCTTTTGTTAAAAATTAAAATTGCGAAAGAAACTCTGCAAGAGTTTTTTAGAAATGCCACAGAGTCCGAGATTAATCAGCTTAAAAAACTTATGATGATTTTGCCGGCAATTTGGGATGCTGTTAACAAGGCCGTTTATCCTTGGGCGGATCACTATGGTTTAGGGCAAGTTCAAAAACCGTCGAGCATCTTTAATTTACTTGCTAGGCAAGATAAGGATTTGGCCGACCTTTTGCCGGATTTTCCGTCAGACGAGATTATAGTTAGCCGCGATGCGAAGCGATTAAACGCGCGGATTTTATCGTCCGAAAATGCCTCGAACCACAAAAGTTTTAAAAGGGATATGAGATTGTTGAGAGCGTTTTTTATGCTAGAAACAGGGATTATTCTTAGCCCTGTCTTGGTTTCTGTGATTATTAGCCAGCTGTCAGCTTGGCAGTGGGGTGTTGCTTTCTATGCGGGTAGTTTGTGGTCTGCAAGAAAATATATTGTCCATATGTTTAAGGAAATATACTCCGAATGGGTGTCGCGAAATTATGCAGAGGTATTTGATTTAGAAATTGAATTTGACTATCAGAGTCAGCATGCCTATCTGGGACATGGCCGCATGCACAGGGACCCGATTGTTTTAATTTTTCAGAAAAATGGGATTTCAGATCAAGTCGCCAGCGCGGCAAAAGATTGGGTACAGAGGCATTGGTTTTTAGAACAGCTTATTCCTTGGTTAGCCTCACGAGAAAGAAACGGAAAATATTCTTTTGATTATTTTGTTGTCCGGCATGTTTTAAATCGAAGCCGTGCGATGTTTGAAGCCTTTGGATTTCATGTCGTCAAATACTCGCAGGACGATACTCCAATCGCGGTTTATGACCTTAAGAAATTTCGTCAAAATCAGGCTCAACGCAATGCGCAGAGCGTCTCCTCGGCTCTGGTCAATGTTTTTGGAAATCCAGCGTGGCTGATGAATCGCCAAGCGAATATGGTTTTAGAGTCTCAGCAAATCCAAATCGTTGATATTTTTGCAGGTGGCGGTGGGGGCGATCTTTTTGGTGCCATAGAAGACGCATTGCGCCTTAAGGAAATTTTTGTGCAAGTGCGACGTCAGATTAAGATACGGATCTACAATTCAAACCTTAAACGCGGCGATGAAAACCCTGCTGGCGGGCCTTTTGTGATTTCACACTTGCAAGATCAGGATGGCCGTCCGCTTAAGCCTTTAGCGGGCAGCTCTCATTTTTATCCGGTGCCGTATTATGCCAATGTCCCGATTAGTGATGTGAATGAAATCCCCATCAACGGATACAGCGCATTTATTGCTTTATCAGACGCGAAAATGGCAAAGCTTCTGGAAGCCCAAGGCATTGAAATTATTATGGTCGATGCAGCGCCTAGCGGGTTTGATTTGGCGCGTGATTATCTTGATTGGCAAAAGGATAATTTAGAAAAGATAATTATTTTTGATGGCGATTTTGGCGTGGATGTCTTTGCGCGGTTTCCGGTTGATCCTTTTGGCAAGAGGCAAGAAGCAACGGTTCGTTCGCCTAATACCGATGCAGTGTTTTTAGATATGTTTAGGGAATTAGAAAATGACACCCGGCTTAAAGAGCGAGTTTATTTAAGTGTTGCTGCTTTTAATGGCGATGGGGAGCTTGGGCATATTTTGCTCAAATATCTTAAAGAATATTATGATCAAGGCCAGATTTTTGGCGTATTTGACCCGCTTTGTTTTATGGCACAAAATCCTTCTTGGCTTGAGCGCTTTGTGCCGGTTTTGGGCAGAGCCCTTAAGGTTATCAGAAGTGAAACGTCTGGAAATTATTTTATGCGCAAGCTCGCCGTGTCAGGAAATTTGTCTTACGTCGAAAGAGATTTAATAGAAGAATATCACGAAAAAACGCAAGGTTGGGACGATGTATTTTTAAAAAACGGCCGCACCCGGGGTTTTAGGCACAATGAACTTATGGACGCTAATCTTATGTCCAGCGAGTTGCCAGAGGATATTTCCAGAAAATGGATTCGCCACGGCACGCGTTTGGAAGTTTTGCCATGGGCGTATCCGCTTGCATTATACTTAAAACCTTCTGCGGTACATCAACGGATTGTTGCCCCACAGATGAGAAATACGCACTTAGGCTGGAGGGACAAGGACCGCTATTTGCGCGACTTAGGATATGTTACAGAAATGACTGACCCAAATAACGTCCAAGACCGCAAAGCGGTTAATAAAAAACTGCTTTTAGAGAATTTACGCAGTCAATTAAAAGATATTCCCACGGCCAACCGCGTAAAACATATTACTCATTTATTAGACGAAATTAGCAAAAGAAATGTTTTGCCCGCCAATCTTAAGGACGAGCTTCTGAGGATTTCTTCTTCAGCCCTTTTTATTGCGTCGAGTCAAGTCATGCAAGACACGCAACGAACTGTTAATGCAATAGTTTTGTTGCCAGCGTTTAAAGAATTTGTTTTACAAGCACAGCGTGAAGCATTTTTGCGAGATCATGAACAATTGTTATATGAGGCGATGATCATACTCAATCAATTTTATGAAGAGCGCGTTATTACGAGATATTATTTTACTGGGAGTTTTGCCCGAGCAGAAATTAACGTTCCGATGAAAGATTTTGATATTGCTATTGCGATAGCACGAGGTGAATCTTATGACAGAATTGCGATTGAGCAGATGTGGCAACAGTTTGGACGCCTTAATGCCGCATCGGATATCCCCTTAGATATATTTTCACATCCTTTTGGACGAGTTTTTGTTGTTGGCAAAGAGAGTATTTATCCGACGGGCGAAGTTCGTGGCACAGATATACTTGATGCAATGCCGTCTGACCAAGCAATGACTAAACGTTTGATTGATATGCGTTCTGTCGAAGTTCAGCAAAATGGTTTTCTTGTCGAATTGTATAGGAAGATACAATCTTTAAAGAAAAAGAATAAAGAGAACTTATTGATGCAAGAAGATGTCTCTTCCTCGAGCATTAAATCGGTTGAAGAAATTGCACAGACAATTGTAGAGAATTTTGGGATCCATTCAATCGAAGATTTTATCAACAGCACGATTTCTTTGACAGAAGATGAATATCGAACGAATTCCACAGATTCACAGCGCAAGATGATTGTCATGATGATCCGCGTGGTTGCCAAGACACATAATATTGCCGTTGCAGAAATGTATGAGCAACTGCGTTTATGGGTTAAAAATCATTACAAGGAAGTTGAAAGAGTGCAAGAGTCCTATCGTGCCGACACAGAACTTGTTAACGCCGTTTTAAGGGCTTTAGGCCCGGCGGCTGTTCCACGCACAATTAGACTTCTGGAATTGTTTTGGGCCACGGGTTTTAATCCGCTTGTCGATCAGGTTAACTGGGGTCGTGTCGGGGGCATTGATTTACATGTTGAGAAGATTAATGCACTCGTTGACTTTAAACAACGCCAGCAAAAACAAACGCCAGTACCGGATGTTATATTTATAACTGATCTTGTCCGGAGTGAAAAGTTACTTCTTCACACAGCATATGAAATGCTCGAAGATAAGGACCGTGGCGTTATTGTTGTTGCCCTTGCTAAGGAGAGCGTCGAAAACGATGAAATTAATCTCACAAATTTTGCACACAAAAAGAATATTCAAATACGTCAGGTACAATTTTCTACACATGCGTTATATATTCTTGGGATTGACAATAGAATATCAAAACAAGCCTCATCTTCTAGCGCCGTTTGGGTAGAAGCCGCGCGGCAAACGGCTTTAAGGTCATTGTCACCTAAAGATTTTCAAAAAACACAAAGGGTTATTGAGCATTTACAAGCATTTGGCGCACAGCCGTCGACGATTGCCGCGGCGTGGTTAGCGTATATCCCAGATGATCAGTTGAAAGCATTGTCACCCGGAAAGAAACGATCCCGCCAAACAGATTTAGTCGCACACGTTAAGCGAGCAGAACATTTTAAAACAATAAGCAAGATTATCTACATCCCGTCAATCAATGAGAACGGCTATCTTAAAGACCCCCGGGGCCTTGAACGATGGTTAACATATTTTGTTAAGGTCATCTCTGACGGCCAGTCTTTTCTTTTTGCACTCGCGGATGTTATGGCCGACTTAGAAGCCTCACAAGATGCTGATCTCTCCCAGCGGTCCTATTTTGAACAAAAAACGATGCATATCTTTGTAACGCTTGCCAACTTTTTTGGTTTGCATGAAATGGCACGGGATTTGCGTCTGTTGGCGTTAAAAATTGTTAACCCAAAATTATATCAAAAAATTAGTGATTTTATCGATCAGCTAGACGGAGATTTGGATGCCGAGCAAAAAGATTCATATCTTGCGCTGACCAAAGACAATCTTAAAGAATTTTTAGAAAGCAAAGGGGTTTCGAGGGAAGTTTATTATTCTTGGAGGAAAAAAGATCAATCATCTTTTGGCAATGTCATGGCACGAAAAGATAAAAGTCCAAGCGATGTGGATGATCTTTACGGGATTATGATTGTTGCTCCAACACAAGCAGAACGGGACATAATTGGGCAAATTCTTTTTGGTCTTGGGAATGCTCAGGGTTCTCCTTATTTGCAATATTTCGCTTTTGAAATGCATGCGCCGCCTAAAAAACCATTTGAAGCCCTGCAGTTTAAGCATAAGGATTTAAGTCGGCGGCCGTTTGACATTTATGTTTTTGATCAATAAAATTATGATTTATATCGCGTCGCTGTCACCGCCGCGCATTGGGAATATGCTGCGCGTAAGAATCCGGCTCTGCGCGAACAAAGATTTGACCGGTTCCCTCACTTTAAACCTTCAGGCAATATCGACCAAGATTTTGCTCGATTAAGCAATGATTTTGGCAACATCAACGTTATTATTTTAGTCCGTCCGGTTAAAAATAAATTGAAACCAACTGAAGATCAGCAGTATGAGTTAATCCCTCGCGATTTTCCGATCGAGGCTATCCCTGCTGATGTTGCGGCGCAATGGAGAATTAATTTGCTAGATGAAAATTATTTTGGTGCGTATCCACTGGTGCTTAGTTTATTTTTTGAGAAATCATTAATTCTTGATGCGCGAAAGAGTCACCAAAAATCAAAGGAAACACAACCTTTGCCCGTCGGAACAATACTGATGATTGCGCACGACACAAATGGACATGCTGTCAATTCCGCTAAGATTTTTACGAAGGCGACAACGCCAAGAGCACGGCTTATGTCCAAATTAATAGGCTTAAATTCTCAAGAACGAAAAAATCTGCTTGCGCAAGGCAGAGAGAAACTTGTGATGATCGCCCAATTGACTAACCGTAATCGCGAAATACAGGCGCTGCAGCGCTTGAGTAATACCTTAGGGTTTAAGACAACGGATGGGATGGAAGAATTGTATCAGAGTGTTGCTTTAGGATTAGTCGATGATGAAGTTATCCATGGAGCTTGGCAGGCATCTGGCCGCAAGCTTTTGGCCCGAGAAATGGGCATGGCTTGGATTAAGGATTTTGATGAACCGAGAATACAAATTCGCCTCGAGTCTATTTTGGGGACATTTTCCAAATTATCCTTGAAGTATATTAGCAGTGTCCAAGGGCTTATTGAAGCCGTTGGCCGCGGCATGATTGAGCCGTCGGCGATTAAAGAAAAGTTGAGTGCCGGCGGGCTTTCGGCCCAATGGCAAATTTCTCATGGAGAAAATGAAAGTGAATTGAAATACATTTTACTCGTTACAGTCAAGTATGATCGCCCGGGAATATATTTGTCGTTAACGGGTATTTTGGCTCATTATGGAATTAATATAAGACGCATGAAGGATGTTGGGGATAATGTTCATATTGAGGTCGATGCAGTCAATGATACAAAAGTTCTTGAGGATGTTGTCAGTGATATTCAAAATTTCATCCCAGATGTTTCGCCGGACAGCGATATTATTTCGGCTGTGCTAGATGTGATTGCCGCTAACTACATAAAGATTACAGTACGAATGACTAATTCCCCGGGTGAAATTCATAGACTTTTAGATGCTCTTTCAAAATTTGACCGCAGAATTAGATATTCAAGCTTAACAATTACACCATCTGGAAGATTTGCCGATGTTTTGATGACGCTTAACTTGCCGGCCGGTTTTTGTGCAGATACGAAAGCGTATCGCCAAGAAATTTTAACGATTATTAACTCTGTCAGCGGAAATTCTGCCAGAGACGTTAACGGCGCAATTTCTTCTTCCGCGATAATAATAGAACAGAAGCTGGATTTAAGAGAAGAGTCGATTCGTCAGCGTTATGTGGCTGGGTTGGCAAGACGGGACATTCTTCAATATGTTGGACAGCCTTTTGATTCTTCGCGGCTGGTGAATAATCCGAAGTTTTATGAAAACGGCATGGCAAAGCCGTTTATGGGTTTGACGGTCATTGTGCGTATGCCAGAAGACTTAAAAGATAGGTTGTCAAAATTTCAGAATACCCTTGCACAAAAATTGCAAGCTGATGGGAATGGTCAATCGGTTTCATGGCTTGTTCCAAGCTCTTTTCACATGACGCTTGTGGATATTGACCCCAGTGATCAATTCGCTGACTGTTCTTCTTTGGGCGTTACGCAACAACAGCTTTCCTTGAGAGTGCAGCAGCTAAAAGCTGCTTTTAAAAAGCTGCCTCTTATGAACGCAATTTCTGGACATGTTAGGGGAATTGGATTAAAAGGTGTCATTGCCGGTTTGGTTCAATTTGACGATATTATCGATTTGCACAAAATCCTTACCGTTGAAAGGATTCTTCAAGATTCGACAGATGTCCAAAATAGAAATTTTCTAACTATGGTAGGCCATGTCAGTTTAGCGTATATGGTTCAGTCGCCTGCAAATTATTCAAGATTCTTGGAAGTATTGCTGGAACATCAAAATGAGGATTTTGGAAAATTTAAGGCGAGTTTACTGGAATTTACGTATTTCCCGGATATGAACCATTTTAATACTGTCCTTTCCTATGATCTTTCGACGGGTGAAATTATAGAAGCCAATGGATTTTCTTCCTCCTCATCGGCAATTGAGGATAGACAAAGTCAAAATATTTTCTCGCCGACTGCAAATCGTGCGACTTTGGGCGTGGACGTTAAAGTTATAAAAAATATTGAACTAGCGCGGCAGGAAAAGTTAAAGAAAACATATTGGGATCACCGGCCGCTGGTGGTTTGGCCGCGAGGTCGGCAAAGAAAAGAGAGGGACCCTCGGCGCTACTTAGCGATGAATCGGCCGGTGAGAGCGCAAATCATAGGCGCCAGTACAAATGAAATTTTGCTAAATTCCGATCGTCTTTATGTCCCAACAAATCCCAACAATTTATCACAGCGACAATTCGGTCGACGAATAAGGGTTATGCGCCCAACCGCAATTTTTTCCGGCATTGATGTGCGGAAAAATATGAGGACAGTAAGTGCAAAAAAGAGTCTGGGGGAAAGGAATGCCTTAATTTCTCGCGGAGTATCAACGACAA
>JAYRHV010000367.1:0-1725 GCA_041907165.1 Candidatus Omnitrophota bacterium
CAACTTTCATTTAGAAAAAAATGCATTGCGTGTTTCTACGTTATTCTTGCGTCCAAAATATCAAGACAAAGGGGTTGGGGCATCAATTGTAAAGTGGCTTGCTAAATATGCTTTGAAAAAAAAGAAGGAATGGCTAAAAAATACTTATACCCACAATCCTAAAATTATTTATATTTTTAGTAAGGTAATGATACCTGAAACTATAGTAATTAAGGAATTAGACGGGGGAGCACGAGAAACAGGTAGAAAATATACTTATTCTGAATTTTTAGAAAAGTTTGAAAATAAAGAGGATTCTAGGATAAGTGCTCGTTGGGGGTATGCTTTACAAATTGAAGGGAAACCTAATCCTAATTTAGCAAAAAAAGGATCCTCCTCAGTCGGCGGGATTGACTTCGATTCATCCAAACTTAATTTGCAAATCAAACGCGACGGACGCGGCGTTCCGCTGCCTTTGCGAGATCAGGATTTGGAAAATATTAATATCAAAGGTCTCTATCCAGTTATTATCAATATTCTGCCGGTCAATGCCCAAACTCTGCCAATTTTAGGACAACTCCAAGCTTCAGCGGATGCCGTGCTTTCTAAAGGCTAAAATATAAGTCTTTTACTTACCAGATCGACGTGATAGTATAGGTAAAAATTTTAGTGCTTATGTTGGCTGGTATTCGATCAGTGCAACACAAGCACACCGGCTGTGTCCTTCTGGTCTTGGGCCTATTAGGAAACACGGCCCATAGAGAAAGAAGGAAAGAGTAATGAATGATTCAACATTAAACTTTTATGGTTTAGGCATTGCCCCGCAGGTTTTAGACAGCTTGGCAAAGCTAGGTTTTAAATCCCCCACTCCTATTCAGCACAAAGCGATTCCTATTGGCTTAGAGGGAAAAGACATGATCGGTATCGCGCAAACCGGTACGGGCAAAACAATGGCGTTTGCGATTCCGATGGTTCAGCGGCTCTCTAGTGGTGTCAAAGGCAAGGGGCTTATTTTGGTTCCCACCAGAGAATTGGCCCTGCAGGTCGAGGCCAGCGTTTTAAAAATTGCGAATGCGTTTGGAATACGCACCGCAGTTTTGATTGGCGGGGACCCTATTGAACGGCAGATCCGCGCTTTGGCCAAAAGTCCGCGCGTTTTGATTGCGACTCCCGGGCGTTTAAATGATCTGATGAAACAGCGCAAAGTGCATTTGAACGATGTGCATATTTTAGTTTTAGATGAAGCAGACCGGATGCTGGATATGGGTTTTGCCCCGCAAATCGACCAGATTTTACAGACGGTGCCTAAGGACCGGCAGACCATGTTTTTTTCGGCGACGATGGCCCCGGAAATTGTCAAAATGACGTCGAAATATTTAAAACTCCCTACACAGGTTGAAGTCGTTCCCCCCGGCACGGCCGCGGAACGCGTGACCCACGAGCTTTTTATCGTCAGCCGGGAGCGAAAAAAGGATCTTCTTCAAAAAATTCTCGCCCAGTACCGCGGGTCTGTGCTTTTGTTTTGCCGTACTAAGATCGGCGCTTTTAAAGTCGCGCGGGCACTGCGAGGCATGGGGCATAATGCCGTCGATATTCATTCGGACAAAACATTAGCGCAACGGCGAAAAGCAGGGGATGGTTTTAAGTCCGGCCTTTACCGCGTTTTGGTTGCCACCGACATTGCCGCGCGCGGCATTGACGTCGTCGGAATTGAGCTGGTCATCAATTATGATCTTCCCGATGAGG
>JAYRHV010000368.1:0-8438 GCA_041907165.1 Candidatus Omnitrophota bacterium
AAAATATCAGCCTGAAACTGCATCAAAAAATCATTGCGGCACGCCCCGCCGTCGACGTTAAGAAATTCTATTTTCTTCCCATATTCTTTTTCCATCAGGTCAAAAACATCTTTTGTCTGATACGCAATGGCCTCCAAAGCCGCGCGAACCAGATGCGCAAGATTGGCCCCGCGCGTTAAGCCCGTTACAATGCCGCGGGCCTGACTGTCCCAAAATGGCGCACCAAGCCCTGCAAACGCCGGGACAATATAAACGCCGTTGGTATCTTTGACTTTCTTGGCAATGTCCTGTGTTTCCGATGATCTTTTAATCATTTGAAGTTCATCGCGCAGCCACTGGATAAGCGCACCGGCAATAAAAACAGACCCCTCCAGCGCATAAACCGGATCACCTTGCGCATCAGAAGCTAAGGTTGTCAACAGGCCGTGCTTAGAAAATACGCATCTATTTGCTGTGTTGAGCACCAAAAAACATCCCGTTCCGTAGGTGTTCTTGCTTGTCCCGGCGCTGTGGGCGCCTTGGCCGTAAAGTGCCGCTTGCTGATCACCCATGACAGAAGCAATGGGAACATCGCGCAAACCGATTTTCTCGTTCTGCGCGTACCCAAAAATCGAACCGGACTTTTGCACCCTCGGTAAAATGTTTTGTGGGATATCAAAAATTTTTAAAAGCTCTTGGTCCCACTTTTTGGTGCGGATATTAAAAATCAGCGTTCGCGAGGCATTGGTCATATCGGTGACATGCGAATGACCGGCTGTTAATTTCCAAATCAGCCAACTGTCGATGGTCCCAAAACAAATTTCGCCTTTCTGCGCCCGTTGCCGCAAACCTTTAACATGGTCTAAAAGCCATTTGATTTTTGTCGCTGAAAAATAGGCATCAAGCACAAGCCCTGTCTTGCGTTTAATAACAAGCTCGTACTTTTTATACTCTCTTCGTTGGCAAAGCTCTGAGGTGCGTCGGCATTGCCAGACAATCGCACGGCTGACCGGCTTAGACGTTTTGCGGTCCCAAAGAACTGTCGTCTCACGTTGATTGGTAATGCCGATAGCCAAAATTTGTTTGGCACTAATATTGGCTTTTTGCAAAGCCAAAGAGATCACCTCGAGACAAGACAACCAGATTTCTTCTGCATCATGTTCCACCCAGCCGGGGAAAGGATAATATTGCTTAAATTCCTTATACGCGCTGGCAACTACTTGCGCATTCTGATCAAAAACAAAAGCGCGCGACCCGCTCGTGCCTTGATCGATGGATAAAATATATTTTTTCATTTGACCGGCCTGTTTGCCTGCTGCATTAGACGCTGTTTGTTTTTTTCATAAACCTGCGGTCCTAAAATTTTTTGCGCCAGCATATCTTTGTTCTGCCCATTATCAAAATCATATTCCATGACAGCCACCACCTGCAAGACACGGTCAAAAGGCATAGTTAACATCTCTGAGCTACCCTTGGCCATCTCGTCGATAAAATTGGCGTAATACTCAGCCGGCTTTTTAATGACAACCCCTTGGCTGGCATATTTTTTGATAAATTCCCCGACGATAACCTGCTTGTCCTGACGGCTGATGATAAGCTCCCAAGCCTTGCCAGAGCTTTGCAACGCTTCCATGATTTGGTCAAGACCGACGTCATCTTTGACTTGAGCAGCCTGTTCTTCTTTGTCTTCACTGGATTCTTCTGCAGCACTTTCATGTTCGCCTTGCTGCGGAATTTTCTCTATCCCGTTTGGGCCCATCACATATCCGGGGGGAAGCTGCGATGGTCTGGCTGGGCCGTGAGCCCCGCCCGCTTTTTTAGTCTTAGCAACCGCAGCCCCGCTTTCGGCTAAATTCGCCAAAATAAATATTGCCCCCAGCACAAAGAATAATATTTTAATTTTCATCGATCCACCTTTATTATTGAGAAGAAGCACTTGTTGGATTATCGATTTGCCGTTGTTTATTTTTTTCATAAACTTGCGGCCCCAGAACTTTTTGAGCCAAAACGTCTTTATCTTCTCCATTATCAAAATCATATTCCATCACTGCCACCACCTGCAAAAGTCGGTCAAAAGGCATATCAAGCATTTGGGGACTTCGCTGAGAAACTTCATCAATAAAATTCGAGTAATGCTCAGATGGTTTATGAATCACAATGTTTTGTTTACGGTATCCATTAATAAATTCTTGGACAACAACTTGCTTATCTTCACTTTCCACAATAAGATCCCAAGCATGGCTATTGGCGCGCAAAGACTCGACAAGCATTTTGAGATCAACGCTTTCAGATACACTAGAAACAGCTGCAGAGGCCCTGCCGGGGACAATCGACGGCTTACCAGACGATAAAACCTGCGCTTGATATTCTGGTTCTTTAACCTTCACCGGCGCTTGTTTTACCGTCAACGCTTTTGTATTGACATGGATCGTTGGCTTGCCTTCCAAATATGGCTGTTGAGTGACATGAATTCGCGGCGTGGGAACCTGCACATGCATTTGAACATGCGGATTTTTACGCGCTTTGACTTTGGAGACAGCCCCGCCAGCTTGTGCAAAATCCACAAAAGCTAAAATCATGCCTAAAACAAGAAAAACAATCTTCATTTTTATTTTTTCTTTAAATGCGCTTCTGTCAAAAACCAAAGTAAACTTATTATAACAAACACCCCACAAAAAACATTAAAGCTATCGGAAAGATTAATAAGAGGCATTTTTTTCTGACTTAACACAACCTGATAGTGAAAGAATTTTTTTTGTTCTAAAGCGCCCAAAGATTCCTTGGACAAAAGGCCAGAAACGTCAATCAAGCCAGACAAACCCGTATTCGACGCACGCAAGACCGGCATTGCATTTTCTGCCGCGTGAACAATGGAATGTTGTGCGTGCATGACCAACCCGGCTTTTTGCGAAAACCAGCCATTGTTTAAAAGCACGACGACAAAGTCAGCCCCTTTATCTTTGTATTGGCGAAAAACCTCTGCAATATTGTCTTCCGAGCAAATTGCAACGCCAAAACAAACTTGCTTGTTGCTTGTTGTTAAATGCATTTTCATAAGCCCCATCACATTTCCCGGCAAAAGATCTGGGCTTTGAACATGAAAAATCCGCGCAAACGTTTTCCAAAACCATGACGGCGGGATGTATTCCGTCAATGGGATCAAATGACGTTTATCATAAATCTTTTGGACATCCCCGTATTTATTTAAAAGAACCGCGCTATTATGCGTGCCACGCTCATCGCTTATCACCGCGCCAATTAAAAACGGCACGTGCGCTTCGGTGACCAAACCAACTATTTTTCTTTTAAGAACAACGTCCTCCCAAAAATCTGTGGGGATCGCAGTTTCCGGCCAAACGACTAAATCCGCCACAGAATCTTTAAGCGCTATTTTGCTCAGAGCGATCAGTTGGTCTGCGATCTGGTCGACCCTCGATGCAGAAAGCTCAAGATGATAATCGATATTCGGCTGGATAAGACATATTCTAAAAACATCCCTTATCTTTTGATTTTCGTGACGAATAACAAAAAACCCAAATCCATACGCTATGCTGACTAAAAATAATACCAAAAGAATAGCTGATAATTTTTCCCGCAAATGCTTTAGACGAAACATACCCAGATACAGAACATAATTACAGCAAATAATCAAGAATGAAATGCCCGGCGACCCTAAAACCCGAGCCGTCTGTAAAAGCGGGACATCAAAACTTAGGCAATGACCTAAGTCCCATGACTGGCCGAACATGATCATTTTTCTTAAACACTCTGAAGCCACCCACGCGCAGGGGACATAAATAATTTGTACGACCCTCTTCTTTCTGCCTGTCGGATATAAAGCCGCAAAAAAAATTGCCTGACTGGATAAAGCTAGGCACAAAAGAAGATACCCCAAAAAACTATAGGGGATCATCCAATTGACAGCCAAAAGATTTGAAAGCAAGCCAAAGAAAAACCCGCAACGGATCCGGCCTAAAGAATTTTGCTTTTCTAAAACAAGGAAAAACGGGACAGCAAAAATCCACGCCAAAAAAGAGAATCCCTGCAAAAAGAATAGATTGGGGAATAAGAGGTAGAAAGAAAACGCCGAAACAACTATCGGCAGGATCATGAGAATGTCCTATAAAAGAAAACCGGCCCATCGGCAATTAAACTTCCCGAAAGGCCGGCGATAAAAAAATTACTGTTTAGTGCCAGCGTTTGCTTGAGGCAACCCCTGCAAAAGGGCAACGGCGCGCTTAAAATTATTTGCGTCTTTATTTTTTTGAAAAATTTCGGCTGACTTTTGCGCCTGAACACGGGCTAAAGTATAATTACCAGCCAAACCTAAATTCGTTGCCAAAAGATAATGCGCTTGCCCATTCTCTGGATCCACCCGGGTGGCGACCATAAAAGTATCCACCGCGCGATTAAAATCTTTCAAATGCATATAAGTCTGTCCAAGAATAATATATCCTTGAACATCTTTGGGATTTTCACGAATAGCATCGTCAAAACTTTTGATTGCCGCCTTGACATCACCTTTTTGTAAATTTACTAAACCAGAGGCAATCAGCGGATTAATGGCTTGCCCTGCAGCAGCGACATTAAGGGCATTGCTGCCTGAATCGATTTTAGCGCCATCGGTCTTTGGGGCTTGACCGCAACCAACAAAAAAAGCAACCGCAGCAAATATTATCAAACTTTTTTTCATAACTATCTCCTTTATTTTAACTGCACTTCTTAGCTTTTAGCCAACGACGACAAATACCGCGCTACCCCTTGAGCGGCGGCTCGGCCCTCATGGATTGCCCAAACGACCAGAGATTGTCCTCGGCGCATGTCGCCCGCGGCAAAAACATTTTTTACGCTGGTCATGCGATTGCCGTCGGTCTTGACATTGCCCCGTTCATCTAAGGCAACGCCTAAATCTTGAATCATGCCATTTTTGACCGGCCCTAAAAATCCCAGCGCCAACAAAACCAAATCCGCTTCAACACTAAATTCGGTCCCGGCAATTTCTTTCATCGCGCTGCGGCCGGTCGCCGGATCTTTAGGCCCAAATTCAACACGCACCCCATGCAACTTTTTAACCACACCGTTTTCGCCGGTAAACTTTTTAGTCAAAATCCCAAAATCCCGTTCAACACCTTCTTCGTGCGACGAAGATATCCGTTCGATAAACGCCCAATTAGGCCACGGGTTGTCGCTTGCGCGTTCTTTAGGCGGCTTAGGTAATAGTTCAAAATTCTTAACCGAAAGCGCCCCTTGACGGATGGATGTGCCGATACAATCCGAACCCGTATCGCCGCCACCTAAAACAATCACTTTTTTGCCCTTGGCCGAAATGCGTTTTTCCTCTGGAATCGTCTGTCCCTGATTAAGACGATTTTGCTGGGTCAAAAAATCCATCGCAAAATGCACCCCCGAAAGCTGACGGCCTTCCACAGGGATGTCTCGCGCAGCTTCAGCCCCGCCGGCTAACACAACGGCATCATATTGCGCGACTAAATCTTTAGCTGCAATATCTTTCCCGACGCAAACGCCGGTTTTGATCTTAACGCCTTCTTCGCGCATGCGTTTAACACGCCGCTCAATGACCCATTTTTCTAATTTAAAATCCGGGATACCCAAAGCCAAAAGTCCGCCGACAACTTCATTTTTTTCATAAATCGTGACATGATATCCCGCTTTGTTAAGCTCATCGGCGGCTGCCAAACCCGCTGGGCCGGAACCGACGATAGCTATCCTTTGGCTGCTGCGGTGTTTTGGCGCTTGCGGCTTTAACCAATTTTCAGCGTAAGCTTTTTCGACAATCGAAACCTCGATATTTTTAATCGTCACAGCGGGTTTGTTGATGGCCAAGACACAGGCGTTTTCACAAGGCGCAGGACAAACACGTCCGGTAAATTCCGGAAAATTATTTGTCTTATGCAGACGTTCTATCGCTTGGGACCAGCGATTTTTGTAAACTAAATCGTTCCAATCCGGAATAATATTATTGATCGGACAGCCTGACTGGCAAAACGGCACGCCGCAATCCATGCAACGGCTGCCCTGCTGGCGCAGCGTTTCCTCAGCTATATGCAAATGAAACTCTTTGAAATGCTTAATACGATCTTGCGGCGGCTCGCTCACAAAATCTTCGCGATTGACTTTCATGAAACCTTTGATGTCGCCCATAATAAAAACCTTTATATAATTTAAAACTCGTAGGGAACAGGCATGCCTGTTCCCTACCAAAATTAATGGCCGTTTTCTGCGCCAACAGTAACTAAACCAGCCGCCTCGACGATCTTGCGATAATCCGTCGGATAAACTTTCACAAACTGCGGCAATATATTTTTCCAGTCCGCCAGAATATTTTTGGCCACCGGACTATCCGTGTACTTTGCATGCTTTTCAATTAAATCTTTTAACTCTTTTTGATCTTTTGTATCGGTTACAGAAAATAATTCGACCATCCCCAAGTTGCAGCGATTTTTAAAGTCGCCGGCTTTGTCCCAGACATAAGCGATACCGCCGCTCATCCCGGCCGCAAAATTGCGTCCCGTCGACCCTAAAACGACAACGCGCCCGCCGGTCATATATTCACAGCCGTGGTCGCCTAAGCCTTCCACAACAGTGTGTGCCCCGCTGTTGCGCACACAAAAACGCTCGCCGGCAATCCCGCGGAAAAACGCTTCCCCTAAAATCGCGCCATACAAAACCACATTGCCGACAATGATATTATTCTCAGCGACAAAATTAGCTTCCCTTGAAGGATAAACAATAATTTTTCCGCCGGACAAACCTTTGCCGACATAATCATTGCAATCGCCTTCCAAAGTCAAAGTCACGCCATGCGCCAAAAAAGCCCCAAAGCTCTGACCGGCCGAACCTTCAAATTTAATTTGGATCGTATTTTCCGGCAACCCCGCCAAGCCATATTTTCGGGCAATTTCAGAACTTAACATTGTCCCGACGGTGCGGTTAATATTGTGGATAGGCAATGTCAATGAAACAGCCTTCTGGCTGTCAATGGCTTGCTTGCAGCTGGCAATCAGTTGATTGTCCAGCGCTTTTTCTAAACCATGGTCTTGACGAGAAACATGATGTATCGCCACCTCAGAGGGCACGTCAGGCTTGTGTAAAATATTCGTCAGATCAAGCCCTTTGGCTTTCCAGTGATCTATAAGCTCTGCCGTCTCCAAACAATCGACACGGCCGATCAACTCATCAAATTTCTTAAAACCCAGCTGGGCCATAAGCTCACGGACTTCTTCTGCGACAAACATAAAATAATTGATCACATGCGACGGCTGGCCGCCAAAAAGTTTTCTAAGCTCGGGGTCCTGTGTTGCCACCCCCACCGAGCAAGTATTCAAATGGCATTTGCGCAGCATCACACAGCCCATGGAAATAAGCGCAATCGTCGAAAATCCAAATTCATCGGCACCCAGCATTGCGGCGACAACGACATCTCGACCCGTTTTAAGTTGCCCATCCGTCTGCACACGAATACGTCCGCGCAAATCGTTCATGACCAAAACCTGTTGCGTCTCGGCAATACCCAGTTCCATCGGCAGTCCGGCATGTTTGATCGACGTTTGCGGCGAAGCGCCTGTCCCGCCTTCATAGCCGCTGATAAGCACATGGTCCGCCTTGCCCTTTGAAACTCCGGCGGCAATCGTCCCCACACCGATTTCAGAAACGAGTTTGACCGAGACATCCGCCTGAGAATTGGCATTCTTTAAATCATGGATCAGCTGGGCTAAATCTTCAATCGAATAAATATCATGATGAGGCGGAGGAGAAATAAGCTGCACCCCCGGGGTGGTGTGACGGGTTTTAGCAATTTCTTGGCTGACCTTATGTCCGGGCAACTGTCCGCCCTCGCCGGGCTTGGCCCCTTGCGCCATTTTGATTTGCAACTGGTCGGCGTTGACCAAATATTCAATGGTCACCCCAAAACGGCCTTGAGCAACCTGCTTGATGCGGCTGCGTTTCGAATCTCCGTTGGGCAAAGGCTTAAATCTTTCGGGGTCTTCCCCGCCCTCGCCGGTATTAGAAAAACCACCCAAACGGTTCATGGCAATCGCCAGTGTCTCATGCGCTTCTTTGGAAATCGAGCCATAGCTCATCGCGCCGGTCGCGAAACGTTTGACAATTTCACTGGCCGGCTCAACCTGCGACAAATCAATCGGCGTGCGTTTTTTAAAATCCAAAAGCCCGCGTATCGTCGCTAAATTGGTTGCTTGATTGTTGATCAGCTGCGAAAACTTTTTAAATATTTTAAAATCATTCGAGCGGACCGCATGCTGTAAAAGCGCGATCGTCTGCGGGTTATACTGATGATGTTCTCCCTGCGCGCGCCAGCCATAATCGCCGCCGACATCCAGCATTTGGTCATAAATATTTTCATCTGGATACGCGGCTTTATGCCTTAAGAGACTTTCTTCTGCGACGGTATCAATTCCAATGCCTCCAATACGCGAAGC
>JAYRHV010000369.1:0-10276 GCA_041907165.1 Candidatus Omnitrophota bacterium
GCACCGGCTCAACTGCAGGCCTCCAACACCGAGCAGTATGATCTAATCAATGAAAATGAATTTTCACTCGTTACCGATAATCCGCTTTCGACATTTTCTATCGATGTGGATACCGCGTCTTATTCTAACGTTCGACGGTTTTTAGATAATAATCAACTGCCGCCGCGTGACGCTGTGCGCATTGAAGAGATGATCAATTATTTTCAGTACAATTATCCGCAGCCGGGTTGGAATCAGCCGTTTTCAATTACTTTAGAGCACGGCGTCTGCCCATGGAATCAAGCGCATCAGCTTGTTTTAGTCGGCTTGCAGGGCAAAGAGTTGACGGCACGTCAAACTCCACCGAGCAATTTGGTTTTTCTCATCGACGTTTCAGGATCGATGAATGAACCAGAAAAACTTCCTCTGCTTAAAGAATCGCTCAAAATGATGGTCGCCCAATTGCGCCCAGAAGAACGCGTTTCGATTGTTGTCTATGCCGGAAATGCGGGCTTAGTCCTTGATTCAGCCCCGGGGTATAACAAGGGCTTGATTATGGCAGCCATTGATAATTTGCAAGCTGGCGGCTCAACAGCCGGCGGGCAGGGAATACAATTAGCGTACGATATCGCGCAAAAGAATTTTATCCGTGATGGCAATAACCGTGTCATTTTAGCGACCGATGGGGATTTTAACGTCGGGGTTTCCAGCGATTCAGAGTTGGTACAAATCATCGAAGAAAAGCGCAAAACCGGAATCTTTTTAACAGTCTTAGGCTTCGGGACAGGAAACCTTCAAGACGCCAAAATGCAAAAACTTGCCGATAAAGGCAATGGAAATTACTTTTATATTGATACACTGGCCGAAGGCAAAAAAGTCTTGGTCGATGAATTAGGTTCCACACTCATTGCCATAGCCAAGGACGTCAAAATTCAAATCGAGTTTAACCCCAAGGCTGTTAAAGCGTATCGTTTGATCGGCTATGAAAAACGCAAGCTCGCTAATAAAGATTTTAACGACGACACCAAAGATGCCGGCGAATTAGGGGCAGGCCACAGCGTGACTGCTCTTTATGAAATTGTTCCTGCGGGTTCTTGGGAATCGACCGGCGGCAATGTCGATCCGCTAAAATATCAGAAGCAGACGGCGCAGAAGCCTTTTTGGGGCAGCGACAAAGAAATGATGACGGTCAAATTACGTTACAAAGAACCCAAATCTGAAACCAGCCAGTTGATCACAAAAGTTTTAAATCAGCCGTTAAATACGTTTGGCCAACGCTGGTTTGGCAACAGCGAAAATTTGCAATTTGCCTCTGCCGTCGCTGAGTTTGGCATGCTTTTGCGTGACTCGAATTTCAAAGCCGCGTCCTCGTATCAAAGCGTTTTACAACGCGCGCAGAACTGTTCTTACAATGATCCGCGTGGGTATAAAAATGAATTTATCACTTTGGTACAAAAAGCAGCAACGCTTGATAATCGTCAGCCGTCCGTGCCGGTTTATCAACCGCAATATCAAAATTATCCGCTTCCGTTAGATGAGCAGGGTGGGTATAACCAAAAAGGGCAGTGATTTAGTGTTGTGTTGTAAAAATTAACGCAATGTGCAAGTTTGTATTATTCTCAATTGTAGGGAACAGGCATGCCTGTTCCCTACAGAAAAATATCTAAGTAACCTATGACCGACGGACTGTTGCAAAGGCTTTGGCAAAGGAGTGTTTTAAAAATCTACCTAAGCGTTTTTCCTTTTCCCAGAAGAAATCAAATTGTCCTAAGAGTGTTCCCCAGAACAAAAGAAAAATTTGATAAATCGGCGGAATAAGAGGTATGTAGACTAAAACTTTTATCCAAAGATGGGTCTGTTTGGTGATTCCTAAAAGATGAAATATCGGCGGCCGACATATCGAAATCATCGACCCGGCCAAGGTGAAGGTCAAAAGAATCAGGATAAAATCACGATTGCTTGTTACCCCCCACCGAGACTTTAATCTTTCAACCCATTTAACAGTCATTTTATTTTGGCGGCGCCAACGGCGTCTTTTTTTCAGTTAAGACAGGCAAAGTTTTGGATTTATCCGCATTAAGCTGTGTGTAGCTTTTCCATTTTTCAGGGACATCATCACCGGCATAAATCGCTTGCACTGGGCATTCGGGAATGCATGCACCGCAATCGATACAAACTTCCGGATCGATAACCAGCATTTCGGCATCTTCATGGAAACAATCCACAGGACAAACCGTAACACAATCGGTGTATTTGCATTTTACACAAGGTTCTGTAACAATATGCGCCATTTACAATCCTCCTCAATGAAAAATTAATAAAGAATAACAAAATATAACAAAATCTCTGTGGGGTGTCAAACTCAAAAATTTAATTTGAAAGAGCGCCAGAGGCCTTCACTTGCGGATCAGCCGTCGAGCTTTTCGGCCGGACAAGTTTGGATTTGAGCTTTTCAAAAAAATATTGCACAAAAGCGCCAAATCCGTGAAGTTTACGCAAGAGATCCCCGACAGAACGGATCGAAATAAGCATTTGCCAGATTTGCTTAGGCCTCAGATAAAATTCTTTTAAACCCTTGTCGATAAAATAATCGATTTCTTTGCTTGAGAGCTGCGGATAATTTAAGAGCGTGCGCTGTTCTTTTTGTAAAGTCAGCCAGTCGCGCCAATCATGGGCGAGAAGATAATTATTTTGTTTGGCCCATTTGTAAATCGCGGTACCCGGATAGGCGGCGACCCCAGTAATTTGAATCGTGTCCAAGGGCAGGGATTTGGCAAAATCCAGCGTCTTTTGCGCGGTTGTCCGTGTCTCTCCGGGGGCACCGATCATAAAACAGCCGTGTATCGTAAAACCCAGCTGGTCGGCGCGAATGGCATATTCGCGTGCCATCTCCACATTGACCCCGCCTTTGCGAACAGCGGCCAAACCATCGTCATAACCAAATTCAAAACCGGTCATCAGCATCCGGCAGCCCGACTCGCGCATCAGCGGCAACAAATCCAAATCCGTGTTAACGCGCATATTGCACGACCATGTGATTTTTTTGTTGATGCCGCGGCGGATAATTTCTTCGCAAACAGTCTTGACGTGTTCATTGTCCGCCGCGAAAGTGTCGGTTTCAAACATGATTTCGCGGATTTGCGGATGGATTTTAAGGTCATACTCCATTTCATCAACCACTTGCATGGCACTTCGATTGCGCAGTTTAAAGCCATACATCAGCTGCGGGTCGCGGCAAAAGGTACAGGCATTGTTACAACCACGTCCGGTAATAAGCGTTAAAAACGGAAATTTTTTCCCGCCGTCGGGGTACCATTCGGGTTTGATCAACTGCCACGCCGGAAAGGGAAGCTCGGCCACATTGACCGTCGGCCCGGCCGGGTTATGGACAACTTTTTGTCCGTCGTGCCAAACCATGCCGCCAATTCTGGACGGTTCAATCCCTTTGGCCAAATCGCGCAGTTGATAATCGTATTCGCCTTTTAAAACAAAATCGACAACGCCACGACCGATTTCGAAAGTATTGTCTGGCTCCGCCGTGACATGCTGACCGACGAAAGCGACTTTGCATTTCGTGCGCTCTTTGATGACTTTGGCTTGCTCGATATCATTATAAATCGACGGCGTTGTCGCGTGAATGACCAAAAGATCCGGCTTAAAGGCCGTAACAATTTCATAGGATTGTTCAGGAGTAAAATTTTGGGCGGCCGCTTCGACGAAGGTAACGTCATGACCTTGGTCGATCAAAATCTGTGCCGCAATCAAAAGATATTCGGGATGCCGCTGAACACGGCCGCGGGATTTGGCAGACCAACGGGCGACACGGACAAAGTCATCGCCAAAAGAAGGATTTAGAATAGCAACGCGCATAGGTTTTTATCATCTATTAACAGACGGTTTTATATTAGCTTGAAATGAAAATATTGCAAGCCAATTTCCGTAACTTTATAAAGAAGATCGTTCTAAATAAATATTTCCGCAGGCGGGGGATGACTTAAAAAATTGACGGGACTCGCAGTCAATCCATAAGCGCCGGATTGAAAAATAACAATCAAGTCATTTATTTGCGCGACGGGAAGTTCCACTCGATGAGCCAAAAGATCCAGCGGTGTGCATAAGGGACCTACGATCGAAACGATTTCTTTTGTTGGGCTGGTCATCCGGTTGGCCAGTGCAACAGGATAATTCTTTCGTATGACTTGACCTAAATTCCCGGAAGCCGCCAAATGATGATTCATCCCGCCATCGACAATCAAAAAAGTCTGGCCACGCGAGATCTTTTTGTCAATGACGCGGCAAATATAAACACCGGCTTCACCAATAATATAGCGGCCTAACTCAAGCGTTAACTTAGCCTCTGGCAAACGGTTTTTAAATTCAGTTACCAACACTGTAAACTTCTGACCAACCAGCGCAAGATCCAGAGGTTTTTCGCCGGGAAAGTAAGGGATCCCAAAACCGCCGCCGATGTTGAGTGTTTTGATTGGCGTTTTAACGTCTGCTGCGAAACGATAAGCCAAATGCAGAGAATTTTTAAATGTTTCAATGATAGCCTCATCGTTTAAATTTTGTGAACCGCTAAAAATATGAAAACCTTCAAATTCAAGACGGGCCTTAAAAATTTGCTCAAGGACAGAAGGGACACATTCACAGTCAATCCCGAACTGTTTGGCAGAGCCACCCATTTTCATTTTTGAACCTTTGACTTCAAAGTCGGGATTAATCCGAAGGGCCACTTTGGGGGTAACATTTAATTTTTCTCCTGCGGCAATTGTCGATTCCATTTGATGCACAGACTCTAAGTTGATAACGATTGCCGATGAAACGGCAAATGCAATTTCGGCATCGGTTTTTCCGGGGCCCGAAAAAGTGATTTTATCTGGCGAAATTCCGCTATTTAATGCGATTGTCATTTCTTTGACAGAAGAAACATCGAATCCGTCGACGGATTTTGACAAATACGCCACGACCTCAGGCATCGGATTGGCCTTAATCGCGTAGCGCAGATAAATTTCCTGAGGCAAATGTTGACGCAATAAATCAATACGGCCTGACAAAACTTGACGGTCATACGCATAAAAGGGAGTTGACCCCACTCGCTCTGCGAGCTGGCTAACCGCAAGACCACCTATGACAATCTCATTGTCAAGCACCGGAAAATTTACATTAAGGCAATCAGAAGGCTTTGAGATTTCACTCATATTTGGTCCTTAAATAAATCCTGTCGCGTCAAGGCAAGTGTTTTACGGTCAATTTTGCCGTTGGCATTGCGGGGCAAATGATCAGTCACAATTTCGATATGCGAGGGCACCATATAATTTGGCAAATGTTTTTGGCACTCTAATTTTAGACCTTCACTTGTCAGCATTGTGTTTTTTGCAGCCGTTGCCACAACGCCGATGACTTGCCCTAAGACGGGGTGAAAAATCCCAAAGGCCACCACTTCATCGACTAAATGCGTATTATAAATAAATTCTTCGACCTCGGTTGGGCTGACGCGATATCCAGTCGTTTTGATCATTTCATCTTTACGGCTGACAAAATAAAGATATCCATCCTCATCCATTTTGACGGTGTCGCCTGACCAAACGGCCATTTCCGTTAACGGCAAAGATTTATTTTGATCCGGCAGCGGTTTAAAACGCTCGGCTGTTTTTATCGGATCATTCCAATAGCCCAAAGAAACCAAAGCGCCGCGATGGACAAGCTCGCCGGGCTGATTGGCCTGACAAAGTTTTCCGTCGGGGCCGACAACGAAAATTTCGGCGTTAGGGATCGCTTTGCCCATCGAGTCCGGGCGTTTGTCAATTTCAGAGGGTGGCAAATACGTAGAACGAAAACTTTCTGTCAAGCCGTACATTAAATAAGGTTTTGTTTTTGGCAAAGCGTTACGCAACAGTTGCAACGTTTCTTTGGGCATATGTCCGCCGGAATTTGTAAAATAACGCAAATGTTCGGTTATTGTTGGCGGCCATTTAAGGCGCGAAAGCTGTATCCATAAAGGTGGGACGGCGGCGAGACCTGTGATTTTTTCTTTTTCCAAAAGTGTGATAATGTCTTTGGGAAAAAGATAGTTCATTAAAACAACACTCCCGCCCGTTAAAAACATCGTCGTCAATTGATTCATTCCATAATCAAAAGACAAAGGAAGGACTGAAAGCAATGAATCGTTGTTGGTTAACTGCAAATATTCGGCAACGCTTTCTGCGCCGGCCACAATATTGCGGTGTGATAAAACAACCCCTTTCGGAAGACCTGTGCTGCCCGACGTGTAAAGGATCGCAGCCATATCTTGATCAATGACGCGATGGCCGCTTGGGGTTGTATTTTTTTGCATATCTATCCAAGAAATAAGCTCGATATTGTTGGGAAGTTCAATGGCTCTGGGTGTTCCCATACAAACAACAGCTTTAAGATTCGGACAATTTGAAAAACTGGAAGTTAAACTCAATAATCGTTCTGAGGTTGTCACCAAAACGCGCACATCGCAATCTGTGAGAATGTATGCGACTTGTTCAGATTTTAAAAGCGGATTAATCGGCACATATACAAGTCCGGCCTGCGCGCTGCCAAACATGGCAATAACGGTCTCAAATCTTTTTTCAGCATAAACCGCAACACGGTCAGTGCGGTTTAATCCCAGCCCCATTAATCCGGCGGCAAAAGCAGAGGTTGAAAAAAATAATTGTTCGTAATTTAATTGCTCGTCGTGATATTTAAGGGCACAACGGGAAGGAAAGTTGCGCGCAGATTGTTCGATAAGTTGATAAACAAGGCTTGGCATTAGTGCGAACTTAACTTTTGTTCAATAAATTGTGTTAGGGATTGGAGGGTCGCCAACATATCGGCATTAATTTCATCATCTTCGATATGAAAATTAAAATTCTTTTCGATGGCTGAAATGACTTCGACAACAGCCAAAGAATCCAGTTGCGCAAGGCCACCTAAAAGCGGTGTTTGCGCATTCCAAGCAGCTGTTCGGCCGTTAAGATGAAGGACGTCTTCCAATAGTATTTTGACACGTTCTTGCGTTGACATAATTTTTTAATTTGAAAGCCATTTGCGAGCCGGATTGCCTCGCCATTTTTCGCCTGCCGGAATTCTTGTCCCCGGATAAACGACAGAACCGATTTCAATAATGGCATTATTATCAATTGTCACATTAGGAAGCACGACGGCATTGGCGCCAATCACAACATTTTGACCGATTTGGACTTTGCCAAAAAAAATTTTTCCATTTAATATCATATCTCCAGACAACAGTGAGCCATGACCAGTAATTGAATTATTTCCAATTGAAATTAAATAAGGGGTATCAATGTCGCCGCCAATAGCGACATTCGAGCCGATCTTCGCGCCAAAAAGTCGAAGAAATAAAGGGCGCAGAGGCAAAATGAATCCAAAAAACGATTAAAAGTAAAAGTCAGACTTAATAATTTCCATTGACCAAAAATTTTATGGTCTTGAGAATATTCACCCGGTAAAACGGGAGATATTTTTAACACGGCTTGAACAAATAGGCCGGACAAAACACAGTAAAGAATAAGAAAAATTAATAAGTCCGCCAAAACATGATAATCGCTTAAAATTTGTTTTGTAAAATGAGTTGCTAGAAATACGCAGGCTAGGGCACTTATTAAGATCAATATGCTAAAGACTAAACCGCAAATAAGAAAATCAATGAAATTGTTTTTCATAAAAAGTAGCCGTTATTTATTAAAACTTAAGTACTAAATCTTAAGTTGATTTTAACGATACTATTTTTGTTTCCTAAATGCAATATTATTCTCGTAAAATAAAAAGCATCATTGACGATAAAGAGGCTTTTCTCTATAATACGGACTTCTTAAGCACAATTGTTTTTTATTTAGAGGAGAATTTTTTATGTCCAGAAACGCTGGCATACCAGAAGCGAAACGTAAGCTCAAGACAAAATCGACTACGTTTAATTATTTTAAAATTTCCGAAATTCAAAAAGCCGGTTTTGCCGATCCGTCGGCTCTGCCTTTTTCCATTAAAATTTTACTCGAAAGCGCTGTGCGCAGTTGCGATGAGTTTCAGGTCACGCACGAAGATATCCGCAAACTTTCACAATGGTCGCCTAAGAATTTGCCGGTTACCGAGATTGCTTTTAAGCCCGGCCGTGTTGTTTTGCAGGACTTTACCGGCGTGCCGTGCGTTGTTGATTTGGCCGCGATGCGATCTGCGATGAAACGCTTAGGCGGCGATTTTCGTAAAATCAATCCCCAAGTGCCCTGTGATCTTGTCATCGACCACTCGGTACAGGTCGATGCCTTTGGCAACAAAAGTGCTTTTGGCATCAACATCAAAAAAGAATTTGAGCGCAATCAGGAACGCTATGAATTTTTAAAATGGGGACAGAGTGCTTTTAAAAATTTCTTTGTTGTCCCGCCGGGAACCGGCATCGTGCATCAAGTGAATCTGGAATATTTGGCCAAAGGGGTTTTGAAAAATAAAACGGCTAAAGAAACGGTTGTTTTTCCTGACAGCTTAGTGGGAACCGACAGCCACACGACGATGATCAATGGCCTTGGCATTGTCGGCTGGGGTGTCGGCGGCATCGAAGCCGAAGCGGTCATGTTGGGCGAGCCGATTTATATGCTCATTCCGGAAGTGATTGGTTTTAAATTGACCGGCGCATTAAAGGAAGGTGTTACGGCTACGGATTTGGTTTTGACCGTTACACAAATTTTGCGTAAAAAAGGCGTTGTCGGAAAGTTCGTCGAATTTTTTGGTCCCGGCCTTAAAAATTTAAGTTTGCCAGATCGTGCTACGATCGCGAACATGGCGCCAGAATACGGGGCGACGATCGGTTTGTTTCCCGTCGATGAAGAGACTTTGCGTTACTATCGTGTCACCGGACGCACTCCGGCGGAAGTTGATTTAGTTGAGCGTTATATGAAAGAGCAGGGAATGTTTTATTCGTCCAAAACCCCTGAACCAAAGTTTACCGATAAAATCGAATTTGATCTTTCGACGGTTGTCCCCAGTTTGGCTGGCCCTAAACGCCCGCAGGACCGTGTGTCGTTAAGTGATATCAAGCAAGTTTTTCAAAACAGCCTGACTGCGCCGACGAAGGAAAGGGGCTTTGGTTTAGACACAGCCGCGCTTTCCCGCAAGGCGACAATCGTCAACGGCACAACCACGGAAATTGGCCACGGGGCTGTGGTGATCGCGGCGATTACCAGTTGCACTAATACCTCAAATCCCTCCGTGTTAGTCGCCGCCGGACTTTTGGCAAAAAATGCGGTCGAACGTGGATTAAAAGTTCCGTCATTTGTTAAAACGAGTTTTGCGCCCGGCTCGCAAGTCGTCGAAGAATATTTGAAAAAAGCCAAACTTTTGCCGTATTTGGAAAAACTTGGGTTTAACATCGTCGGTTACGGATGCACGACGTGTATCGGCAACAGCGGGCCGTTGCCACAAAAAATCGCCAGTGCCATTAAAGAAAGCGACTTAGTTGCGGCAAGCGTTTTAAGCGGTAATCGTAATTTTGAAGGCCGTATCAATCCGTTTACGAAAGCGAACTTTTTGGCCAGTCCGCCTTTGGTCGTCGCTTTTGCGTTGGCCGGCACCGTCGACATTGATTTGGCAAAGGGTGTTATTGGCAAGGACAAAAAAGGCGATCCGGTTTATTTAAAAGACATTTGGCCGACACAGGCTCAGATCAATGCCGTTGTGTCCAAGTCTGTTACAGCGACGGGATTTCGCAGCCGTTACAAAAATGTCAGTAATGGAAATGCAAATTGGAATAGAATCAAAACCACAACATCAGAGCTTTTTGCTTGGAAAGAGGCAAGCACCTATATCCAAGAGCCCCCGTATTTTATCGGGATGGAAAAAAAATCGGGCAAAATTCCGACGATCAAGTCTGCTCGTGTGTTGGTTATGGTAGGCGACTCGATTACGACGGATCATATTTCACCCGCAGGCGACATTGCCGCAGACAGCCCGGCCGGCGATTATCTTAAGAGCCTAGGCGTTGCTAAAGACGACTTTAACAGTTACGGGTCCCGTCGAGGAAATGATAGGGTGATGACCCGTGGAACTTTTGCCAACATCCGTTTGCGCAATTTGCTGGCGCAGGGCAGCGAAGGCTCATGGACAATGTATTTGCCGGAAAATAAAAAAATGAGTATTTTTGATGCCGCGCAGTTATACAAGAAATCCGCTACCCCTCTGGTTATTCTCGCCGGAAAAGAATACGGGACCGGTTCCAGCCGTGACTGGGCGGCCAAAGGACCTATGCTGTTAGGCGTTAAAGTGGCAATTGCGC
>JAYRHV010000370.1:0-1645 GCA_041907165.1 Candidatus Omnitrophota bacterium
AAGAGTCAAAAAATGGCCAAAAAACAAGAAAATGAGATCGATTTTCAAATCCGTTTTTATGAGTCAATATTACGCCAAGTGCCGGATTTTATTGAGGCGTTAATTGCTTTGGGCGATTTGTATACGCACAAGGGCATGATCAAAGAAGGTTTGGGCGTAGATATCAGGCTTTCGCATCTTCGTCCCGACGATGGGATGATCCTTTACAACTTGGCTTGCAGCTATTCTTTGTTGCGTGAAATTGATAAAGCATTTGACGTGATGAAGCTCGCGCTAGAATGCGGGTATGATGATCTTAATTTTTTGGAAGTTGACGAAGATTTAGAACATTTGCGAAACGATGAGCGGTTTCAGGAATATTGGAGCCGTTTTCGTCGTGAAAAAATCCCGCAGTCTAAGAAGTGATGAAAACTCTATCCTTATCCCGCCTGAGTTTAACAATTTTATTCTTCACTTTTGTTTTTGTCCCGTTGGCTGTTGCGCAAGATGTTGCGCACTATGACATCGCCGCGACCGTCGACGTCGTTCACAAAAAAATTACCGCCACGCAGACAACACAATGGACCAATACGAGCGACGGGGAAGTCCGTGACTTAGTTTTTCATATTTACCCGAATCGTCGATATACGGCAGAAGAAAAGGATTTTCTCGGGCGTTTTGCCGGTTATTTTAAAGTCAATCCGTTCCCGCAAGGGTTTCAAACCGGCAGCATGCAAATTCTTTCAGCCAGCGAAAATGGGCAGAAATTAAATTTTGCAATTGAAAGCGATGATAAGACCATTTTAAAAGTGGACTTAAAGCGTAATGTTAAGCCCGGGGAGTCTGTACGAGTTAATTTGGATTTTTCCGTTGATATCCCGCATATTACGCTGGGGCGTTTTGGCTGGGAGACAAATGTTTTTCGCCTTTCCCGCTGGTATCCGATTCTTAGCGTCTATGACAAAGACAAGGGGTGGAACAAAAATCCTGACTATCCTTTTCACCGTCCCTTTTTTAGCGAGGCTTCCCTGTATAAAGTCACTCTGACAACTCCCCAAGATCAAGTCATCGCGCATACGGGAAATCAGAACAGCGAAATTTTTAACCCCGACGGGACAAAAACAAGCAGTTTTGAAACGCTTAATCCGGTTCGGGAATTTAGTTTTGCGATCAGCAGAGAGTATCAAGCTCTGACCAAAGAGTTTGAGGGCATCCAGATCCACTCATACTATTTGCCCGGCGACGAAAAAGCGGCCCAAGCGGCCCTTGTTTCTGCAGAAGGCTTGATAAAGTTTTATAGCCAGCAGTTTGGGAAATACCCTTATGAGAATTTTAGTATCGCGCCGGTTGATTTGGGTTATGGCGGAGAGCAGATGTCGAACTTGATTTTTATTGACCGCCGCGCGTATCAGATGCCGGCGATCATGAACCGCTATTTTGATTTTTTGGTTGCGCATGAGACGGGACATCAATGGTTTTTTAACTTAGTCGGCGTCGATGAATACAGGGAAATGTGGTTGGAAGAAGGGATAAATTCGTATTTTATCGAACGGTATTTGGCGCAAAAATATGGCGAGGATGCAGAGGTCATTGATTTCCCGGCGTGGTTTAAAAAGATTGACTCTTATTTTTTGCCAAAGCTGACGTTTAAAAATACCCGCGACAC
>JAYRHV010000371.1:0-2762 GCA_041907165.1 Candidatus Omnitrophota bacterium
AAATTAAAGTGCGGGCCAAGATTAATGAACGTGTTTTGGTCACGACGTTGACAAAGAAAATGGCGGAAGATTTGGCGGCGTATCTCGAGGAACAAAAAGTTAAAGTTAAATATTTACATTCGGATATTGAAACGATAGACCGAACAAAAATTTTGCAGGATCTAAGGCAAAAAAGGTTTGATTGCCTCGTCGGAGTCAACCTTCTGCGGGAAGGGATTGACCTTCCCGAAGTTTCGCTGGTGGCGATTTTTGATGCGGACAAACAAGGTTTTCTTCGCTCGCGTACTTCGCTTATTCAAGTCTCCGGCCGTGCCGCGCGCAATGTCAATGGTGTTGTTATTATGTATGCGGATACGATCAGCCAAGCGATGAAAGACGCAATAGGCGAATGTGATCGCAGGCGCGAGATCCAGATTGCGTTTAATAAAAAGTATAATATTACGCCGGAGAGTATTGTAAAATCTATTACCGGTGGGATTGAAGAATTGGCGTTTGAAGAGGCTCAAGAGATTGTGTTAAATTCGACGGGATTAAGCGAAGAAGAGTATGCGTTTTCTAATATGCTTGCAGATTTGGAAGCGCAAATGGAAACTGCGGCTCGTAATTTGCAGTTTGAAAAAGCGGCAGCTATTCGGGACAAAATCAAGGAAGTAAAGGAAACTAATCATTGGGATGAAATGAAAGCCCATAAAGGTAAAATCAATGAAAAAAGAAAAAGAATATAGCAAAAATTTTTGTCGGGTGGCCCGCAAGCGGGGCCCCCAGCCGCACGCAGCGGCAGGGGTTCCCCACGGGGGGATGGGTGCCGCGAGTACGGCTGGGGTGCTGGCGGGACGGGTCCCGACAGATATTTCTTTAACGGTTGATATTGGCAACACGACAATCCATTTTGCTGTTTGTAAAAATGGGGACATTGTTTGCCGAAAATCTATTGCAACCGTGCAGAAAAATTTGGAACTTCACGCGGACCTTAAAAAAGCCTTGGCTTTTTTTTGTCGGCGCTATTCTTCGCTTAGCCGCGTTGTGATTTGCAGTGTTGTCCCGTCGGTGACGAAGGTTTTAGGGCCTCTTGTTTTTAAATACTTAAAAATTAAACCGCTTATCGTTGGGCAGGATACGGTTGTTCCGATTAAAAATCTTTATAATAATCCCAAACAGGTCGGGCAGGACCGACTGGTTTGCGCGTATGCCGCCTGTGAGCTTTATGGAGAGCCGGCTATCGTCATTGATTTAGGCACTGCGATTACGCTCGACGTAGTTTCGCAACAGCGGGAATATTTAGGCGGCATTATTGTCCCGGGGATTCACATTACGGCCGAGACTTTGTTTGAGCGTACCGCGCTTTTGCCGCTGGTTGAAATTACCAAACCCAAAAGTGTAATTGGCAAAGACACGCAGGGAAGTATTCTCAGCGGGATTTTTTATGGCTATGGGGAGATGCTTAAAGGACTTATCAAACTTTTGTCCCACGATTCAAAAGTCAAGCCAAAGGTCATTATCACCGGCGGGCATGCGAAGCTCATGGCGGAATATATTAAGGAAAGCATCGATGTGATCGATCCGGACTTGGTCCTTAAGGGGTTAATGCTTCTGGGAAAGCAAAAGCAGACAAAAGCATTCTGACGTCTTGACGTCTTGACGTTATGACGTTAAGATGGTATATTGAAAGCAAATGGAGGATAATTTTATGGTTACTTTAAATAAGCGTGCAACAATTTATTTGGATCCGCAAATTCATCGTGCGATTAAAATGAAAGCTGTCCAGACGGAGCAATCGATTTCAGAAATTGTTAATGATGCTTTGCGACATGAATTGTTGGAAGATCAAGAGGACCTAGAAGCCATTAAAAACAGTATTAATGAGCCGTCGATATCTTATGAAGCAGCATTAAAGAAACTGAAGGCTGATGGGAAGATATAAAGTTGAAATCAAAAAATCAGCTTTAAAGGCAATGTATCGTTTCCCTCGTCGTGATGTCAAAGCCATTTTTGAACGGATTGAAGCTCTTTCTGAAAATCCTCGCCCTTTTGATTGTAAAAAACTTTCTGCTCGGGAAGATTATCGTATTAGATACGGAAATTACCGGATATTATATCGTGTCCAAGACGATATTCTTTTGGTTTGTGTTGTAAAGGTTGGTCATCGGCGAGAGGTTTATCGGTAATCGGCCATTAATTTTGTGATTTGTTTAATATGATTTTGACAAACACCGGCAAGTGGTCGGATCCGACGCTGGGGCCGACTTTTCTCTCCAGGACTTTAAAATTTTTGCTCACCAAACAATGGTCAATGGTAATGCCAACATAAGGCAAGAACGACGGCCACGATGTCTGCAATCCAAATCCTTGACGGGAATCTTTAAGATCCAGATCGTTGATAAGTTTTTGAAAAGGATATGACCACGAGGTGGCGTTAAGATCACCTATGAGAATAATATTCTTTTCAAGCGACGGTTTTAGCAAACCGATTTGTTCAAGCTGTGTATTGTGCCAGTGATAATGTTCGAGCGTCCCCGGCGGCATCGGGTGTGTAAAAACAACGGACACCCTTTGGCCTTCCAAGGTGATTCTTCCGACGAGACTGGGGATAAGATCGCTTGCAAAGTATTTGACTTGCATGTCCTCCAATGGAATTTTGCTGTAAAGCCCCAAGCCAAAATTATTTTCTTGCGAAACTTCTTTAAAGTGCGGGTAGCTTCTGAGGATTGGCAAAAGTTCTGCAATCCAGCGGTCATTGATTTCTTCGAGGGCCAGAATATCCG
>JAYRHV010000372.1:0-5886 GCA_041907165.1 Candidatus Omnitrophota bacterium
AAAAAAAACGGCTCACATCGTAAACCATCACCAATTCTTTTTGGGAGGGGTACCATGTTGCCGACACAGGTGGATTGGGCTCTGCGACAAAACACGCGGGGTCTTTATTAATAAAAGCATTTGTCGCATCGAGCATCAACAACAAATATGGGTTTAAAAGAAACCGCGATTCTTCCGACGGCCCTTCGATGCTTTGGGGGCCGGGGCCGATGCAAAACTGGCCCTTAAGACCCCACCACGGCAGGCCATCTTCAATCTGGTCAAATACTGACGGAGAATATTGATATGTCCCTTCAATCAAATCCTGATGCTGCAAGACAGCCTCTTTACGCAAAGCCATTACCTGCGCCTTGGTCATGCAATCAAACTCTACGGGAGGATTAAAAGAAAGTACGACTTGTTTTTGGCCGATCCACTTTGCGCCTGTTTTAAGAGCAAAAGTTCTTGGCTCGCCGGCATCTGCCGTCAAAGTCGCCGCTAAAACTCCAAGAATCAGAACGATCAGACAGCGCTTCATGAAGTTAAACTATCATTATATTGAGACACTGTTAAGAAAAATTCAAAATTTCTTGGTCGATAACCGTTTTCTTAATTTAACTTTACTTCACCAAAACGGTTTGCAAAAAATTAAAAAGATAGCCGATGAAAATTATGGCGACTGTGGTGATGCTAAAAAAAATCCCAATCAGCCGCAGGTTCATCGCACGCCGCAGCATAATCGCCTCAGGCAAGCTCAAAGCCGCCACCGCCATCATAAAGGCCAGCGCGGTGCCCAGCGGGATCCCTTTTTGAAAAAGGACGACGGCAATCGGCACAATCGCCGCACAACTGCCGTACATAGGGACTCCGATCAAAGTTGCAATCGGCACAGAAAAAATCCCGGTCTTGGCAATGACACTTTGTATCATCTCTTGCGGCACGCAGTTATGAATACCAGCGCCAATGGCAACGCCAACCAAAACCCAAATCCAGATTTTACCGACAATTCCAAGCGCTTCGTGAAATCCAAAAACAATACGCGCTTTAAAATTTCCGACGGTCGCCTGCTGTTCTTCGAGCGAGTGTTCTACGGCTATGTCGGGTTCTAAATATTTTTCCAACTTCAATTTCCCCAAAATCATGCCCGACGAAATCCCCACAAAAAGTCCGCTTAAAACATAGGCGACTGTAATTTTCCAACCAAAAAATCCCAGCATGAGGACAACAAGATATTCGTTAATAAGCGGGGAGGTGACAAGAAAAGAAAAACAAATTCCTAGTGGAATCCCAGACTTGATAAAACTTAAAAAAAATGGGATCGACGAGCAGGAGCAAAACGGCGTCACAGCGCCAAAGAGCGCGGCAAAAAAATACCCTAAACTGCCCTTTTTTTCCATCCATGCCTTGACTTTGTCTTGCGGCAGAAACGTACGCAAAAATCCGATGACAAAAATCATGACAAACAACAAGACCAAGATTTTTATAGAATCATAAATAAAAAAATTGACCGTTTCGCCAAAACGCGTCGTCGGATCCAAGCCCAAAACCTGATATGTTAACCAATCGGTCAATTTTAGCAGCATTTTGTGCCTTTAGGCTTATTAGAAGAACAGCCACAACTGCCTTTGGCTTTTTCTTGCATTTTTTTGTCCAAGCTGTCGAGCCACTTGCCGATAAAACTTTTTTTCTTCTCGGAAGATGGCTTTTTGTCTGACTGATTCATAAAAAATCCCTCTGTGTTAAAAGGTTAAGATAAATTAAAATCGTAAGATGTGGGACAAAAGCGGCATAATAAAAAGCATGACCGACAAAAGGACCAAAATCCCCGTCGTAGACCATGCAGTGATATTTTGAAATTGATTATTGACATGCTCCCCCATGATATCTTTATTATTGACCATAATTACCATCGACACAAGGACCAGCGGCAGGAAAACAGCATTAATAATCTGTGTCCAAATCGTGATTTGAATCAAAGGCGCGTTGGGAATCAAAATAATCGCCACACCAAATGTCATGATCGACGCAAACAAGGTATAAAATTGCGGGGCCTCCTCAACTCTTTTGTCAATACCCGCCTCAAAACCAAAAGCCTGTGAAATATAAAACGACGTGGCCAAAGGCAAAATCGTCGCCGAAAAAACAGACGCGATAAAAAGGCCAAAAGCAAATACTTCACTGGCAAAAACGCCGGCCAAAGGTTTAAGCGCCATCGCCGCATCTTTAGCTTCGTTGATCACAACACCATTTTGATGCAGTGTTGCAGCGCACGAGACAATAATAAAAAAGGCGACGACTACGGTCGCCATACAGCCAACGATCACATCGACGAGCGCCCATTTATATTCCTCAGGCTTAGTGCCCCGCTCGATGACCGCCGACTGCATATAAAACTGCATCCAAGGGGCAATCGTTGTCCCGATAATGCCTAAGACCAAAATCAAATAATCTTTTTCAAGACGGATGTTAGGCTTGATCACGGCCGCACCGATTTCTCCCCAATGCGGATGCGCCATAACAGCGGAGACGATATAAGACAAAAGACAAAAGCTAAACAACAAAAATATTCGCTCGGTGATTTTGTAATTGCCTTTTGTGACCAAAAACCACACCCCCAACGCAGTTAAAGGCACAGAGATATATTTACTGACGCCAAAAATCTGTAAACTTCCCGCGACACCGGCAAATTCGGTGGCCGTGTTTCCAATATCTGCGAAGAACAATCCCAAAAATAGAAAGAACGTAAACTTGACCCCAAAGTTTTCCCGGATCAAGTCCGCCAAGCCCTTTCCGGTAAAAATCCCCATGCGCAAATTCATTTCCTGCACGACGATAAGCGCCACAAAACAGGGGATCAAAGTCCAGATCAGATCATACCCATACGCCGCACCGGCGACAGAATATGTCGTAATCCCGCCGGCGTCATTATCGACACTTCCGGTAATGACTCCGGGACCTAAGATCGCGGCAAAAAATAAAATATTTTTGACCAGCGGCGTGTCGCGGATCTTTTCAAAAAATTTCGATAAAATTTTCATCCGTTAATAATAATCGATAACTTATTTCTAAGAAAGGATTATTTTACTAATGCAGAAATTCTTTATTTTACTTATGGGACGGCCAAAGCCACTTGAGGATTTTTAGCTGGCGTTGACATCCCTAAAAACATCTCGACACTTTTTATCGGGACGACCTCAATAATCAGCGGCTCAAAACGGTCCGCTGGCATCGTATTGAGCATGCCCGGATCCAGCAAAAATCCTGCCTGCGGCAAAACCGCAGACGATGAAGAGACCTCTGCTGTGACATTCATTTTTAGCATACGGGGATTTAAGTCAATCCCGCCGGGAGCTTGTAAAGAATAATTTGTTTCTCCTTCGTTTCGAAGCGAAGACGATGCCCGTTGGCTATCATTTGATCCTGCCTGTCCCAAGGACGCAACTTCTGTGTTAATCTCAGCCGGTGACAACCTCTCCTTTTCAAGTTGATTTTTCTGGGGTGGAAAATCTTTAAAAGGATCCGTTCCTCTTTCTACAACCGGCTGAGGGCTTGGCATCGCGGGGATAGCTGTTGAAAGGACACCTGTCCGGAAATGTGTTTTTGAGCGGTCCCAAATCTGGAATATTTTTTTTCCAAACCGAAACGTGGTCGCATACTCATACGCGGATTGTAAAAAAACTTTTCCCGCAATATGCCGCCCGTACACATCAAAACTATGCTGATAAAATTCCAAAACCCGCGGACTAGGAAGATAAATATCGGGGACACCGATATTCATCTTATGCGTCACGGCGTCTGGAACACTTCGGTTGTCCTTCCCGCGGAAAATCATAAAGATTTCTGCTCCCGCCTTCATATACTGCCCCAAAATCCCATTCTTGACAGCCGCTGTTTGCTGTGTGCTTAAAGCAACTTGCTCTGCAACCGTCGAATCATATGGCATACCAAAAAGAGCGATTGTTCCGCGCACAATACGGGGTAAAAGTTCAGCTGCCAATGTATCCGTAGGGTCCGTACTTAAAACATGCATATGCATAGACCCCGGCGAAAGGGAACCAAGTTTAACAGCATACATTTCCAGTGATTCTCTGACTAACAAAGATGGGTCATTGACAGCAAGCGTTGTTCCACCTAATCTCGCCCAACGCGGACGATCACTAAACCAACGATAAATCCACGACGTAAACATCCATTGAAATGTGACAGCAATAAAAAAATCGACTAAACGTAAAATAAATCCAAGCACGTCGGAAACGGGCGGAAGCGGCGCACCAGAAAAATGTTCAACAATATTTTGTATAGGCGCACCCAACATAAAAATACCGAACACAAAAATTCTAAAAACCAGATTATTGATCGGCCCCTCCAACAAAGTTTTACCAAGCTGCTTACCGTTTTTAACCAACATCGCATGCTCCGAAGTTTCATGCGCCTCTTTATTTTGATTTACTCCAGTTAAACGCTGCGCCTCCCCGACGATAAGTTCATCACGCAAGCGTTCCAATTCCCCTATCTCCTCATTGGTCATAGTCATGCCAAAAGGCTGTCGATGCGGGTACATTTTCCTAAAATATTTAGCCAGATAAATGACAAGTTCAATTTCATTGATAAAAAGCATAAACTCCCCAGCGCTAATGGCCTCCGACGGAAAATAATCTCCGGTATAAAAAAGGCGTTCACAAAACGGGGAATCTGGCAAATATTTCTGTCCCAGCGCAAAACCGATCAAAGTATCGCTACGTGATGTCGCGGCAAAAACACGTCCGGGCATAATATGCTTTAATCGTGCAATAACACTTTTGCTTGGAGACGTCCCGCCGGACTTTGAGGTCACCATTGCAACACTGCGACGACCCACGCCATCTTTCCCGTTTAAACTTAACGCTGCGTTAGAAGACAAATTAAGAGTGCGCATTCTAGGAAACACAACCGCGTAAAGCCTGTTAAGCGCCTGTCCTAAATTATCAGAACTTTCATACCCCATACTGACGGCATCAATTTCACCGGCACCAATCAAGGCCCCTTGTTCCCCTTTAGCGATAGACTGTTCTAACCATTGCTGGAAGTAATCAAAATGATGATCAACAATCAATTCACCAATCCTTTTTAATTCTGAATAAAACTTTGGCTGTAATGAACGCTCAAATTCTTCCTGAATCTCAGGCAAATGATCCTCTGTTATTTCCCCGGAAATCATTTGGCGCGCCAATTCATCGGCTTTCTCTTCTATGATACGGTCAACATAATCCCTAAGATAAGGAATAACGCTGTCATTTTGAACTTGATGCAGAATCCGAGCTTTGGTCGCCCGGCCTTGCTCTGTAGAAACATCTATCGCATTGTTAATAATTGCCGTCAAATTAGCGACAATTTCAGCTTGTATACGACCATAAACAAGGCTATTAGACTTTAGATAAAGTTCCAAGTCCCGCGATACAAACTTGTCCAACATTGCTTTGGCGCTGCGACGAATATGAGATTGTGGATCCTGCCATTTTTGATGCAAATCAGCTGCTGCAGCAGGAGTTTTTTCAAGGTCCTCGGCAGTTTTATTCCTTGGATCTTTATATTGCAAAGGCGCACGGTAATACGGATTATCCTCAGTCTGCGGGTAAGAGTTATCTTTAATTTCTTGTCGGGATAAGTAGCGTCTTTCGGCAAAAGAATAAATATCTAAACTAAATAATGGGCCATCTTCATTGTCATAAACTGTGACATCCGCCATCTGACCCGGCGACTGCGAATCTAAGAAAATAATATTTTCCAAAGGCGGTTTTGGACTATGATCATACATCATCGCGGAATGTTCAGAACTAAACTCAACGTATCGTCCTTTTATGCTGTAGCCAAGCGCTAAACCTTGTCCATTAACATATAAAGTAAAACTGTCAGGATGCAATGAATCTT
>JAYRHV010000373.1:0-2313 GCA_041907165.1 Candidatus Omnitrophota bacterium
GGGCAAATCCATCCTTGACCTTAACGATATCCCCAATTTTTCCGACCTTGGGAACTTGCTGACATAGGATAACTTCCATAAGATAAAACCTCCGAAATATAAAAGTTGATGGTTGGTCGCTGGACGCTAGTCGTTAGAAATATATTTGCTTACCAGCCTCTAACGACCAGCCACCAGCGACTCCCATTAATGCTTCTTCGAACTACCCACTGACAAAAGCCCTAAGTAACGAGCATATTTGATCGCAATAGACATTTCGCGTTGTTCTTGCGCTGTGATCCCCGAAATACGACGAGGAACAATTTTGCCACGCTCGGTTGTGTACCGTTGCAAAAGCGGAAGATTCTTGTATTCAATCTTGATGTCCTTAGGCAAAATGAATTTTGCAATATTTTTGCGAAAGCGCGGCTTTTCGCTGCCACGACCACGAGAATTGTCCGTGTTGCTGCTTATGCCCGTGCTATTTCTTCCTTTGTAATTAGAAGGTGATGATGATGATCTTCCCGATGTTCTTGACGAAGATGATGATCTTGGTTTGCCTCTGTTTTCCAATGTGTCCCCCTTGATAATGATGTTGAATGATATTTTTTATTCGTCCCAACTGACATCCATAGGATTTATCGTGTCGCCTAACTGCTGATTGGCCGCAGCCGCAGTGTTTTCAGCTTGGCCTTCGAGAGAAGCGCCGGCATCCGACTTATCCATTGATTTATTGTCAGCCGCAAACTTGCCTAAAAACTGAATACGCTCGGCACGGACATCGATGGTGCTTCTTTTTTGTCCGTCGGGCGTTTCCCACGAACGGGATTGCAAAACGCCTTCAACAAAAATCGGGCTTCCCTTTTGCAAAAATTCGCAGCAGGCCTGCGCCTGTTTATCCCAAACCGTCACTGTCAAAAAACAAACATCTTCCTTAAACTCACCGTTTTTGTCCCGAAAACGACGATTGACCGCCAACCCTAGGTTAGCTACTGCGACACTGCCGGGCGTGTAGCGCACTTCCGGAGCGCGGGTCAAATTTCCGATAAGAAAAACCTTGTTTAAATTCGCCATATATTTTCCCTCACACAAAGTTAAAGATAAATCTTAAACTGCGCGCGTCATCAAAAACCGCAAAATGCGTTCATTGACCCGCAGAGTTTTTTGCAAAGGCAAAACAGCAGACGTGGGGCTTTCTAAATTAAGTAAATAATACGTCGCTTCCCAGCATTTTTTAAGACGAAAACTTAATTTATGTTTTTCGATCCAGACTTGGCTGTTTATAAGTTTTCCGCCGGCCTTGGTGATCGCTTCGACCGTTTCCTTTATAATGCTGTCTTTTTGTTCTTGCGGCAATGCGGCATCTACCACGAGCGCCAATTCGTACTTGTTCATGTTTCCTCCGTTGACTTGATTTATAAGAAACTTAGCTTAATAATTTCTGATTATACCGGCTCATGACCGTCGCCAAAGATTCGCTGGTCCACGCGCGGCAACAGTCCGCGGCCGCCGTCAAAAACTCGGGCAACTTGCGCTTTTCGTCGAGCCGAAAATCTTCAAGCACAAAATCCACCGCATTTTTATGCGCAGGGATAGGCCCAATGCCTAAACGCAAACGGCTAAATTCCTTGGTGCCCAAGTGCTCAATGATCGACGCTAATCCGTTATGCCCACCGTCGCTGCCTTGTTCGCGCATACGGATCTGTCCAAAGACCAGACTAAAATCGTCGCAGACGATGAGGACGTTTTCAGGCTCTATCTTTTTAGACGTCACCGCTTGCTTGACGACCATGCCTGAATTATTCATAAACGAATACGGCAATAAAAGAACCACTTCACTATTCTCGAGACGGCCTTCTGCCCATAATCCTTTGACAGATGTTGACTTCTTAAAGCGCATTCCTAAGTCCTGTGCCAAACGCGTCACCGTCAAAAAACCCATATTATGACGCGTCCACTCGTATTCAGATCCCGGATTGCCTAGGCCAACAATTAACCGCTTCTCTGACATTGATATACCTCTTATTGACCCAGCTTGACTCAAACTACTTTTTCTTCTCTTCAGCTTTCTTATCGGCAGCAGCAGGAGCATCCTTCTTTTCCCCAGCCGCCGGTTCTTTGTCTTTCTTTTCTTTAATGACTTCCAATTCCGCAGCAGGCGCTTCGCTGGCGACCTCTTCCTTCATCGGCGGAACAACCGTCATCACCATAGCTTCCAAATCATGCTTGGTTGCAACACCTTGGGGCAAAATGATATCTTTGACATGGACGCTGTCACCGATTTCAAGTTTGTTAACATCAACTTCCAAGTGATGCGGGATCTGTGTAGGCAAA
>JAYRHV010000374.1:0-4495 GCA_041907165.1 Candidatus Omnitrophota bacterium
CAGAATCAAATCCTTGCAAGAGAGGATAAATAAATTCCAGAATACTGATCTCTTTAGCCGATTCAAATCGCTTTTTGAAATCCGCACGCGCCAACATTTGAGCCACCGTCGAATGAGCCGTCAACTCTAACAACTGTTGAGCGCTTAAAAGCGCTAACCATGCGCTGTTAAAAACGACCTTCGTCTTTTTTTCGTCAAGGATCTTAAAAACTTGGGATTTATATGTTTTGGCGTTGGCTGCGATTGTTTCGAGAGACATCTTCGAACGCAATTGATCACGCCCGGTTGGGTCCCCAATTTGGGCTGTAAAGTCCCCGATGAGAAAGAACACGTCATGTCCAAGATCTTGAAACTGGCGTAACTTACGAAGCAAAACACAATGGCCTAAATGAATATCCGGGGCTGTAGGATCAAAACCTGCTTTAATCTTTAGCGGTTGCCCGCTATTTTTGCTTTCTTGCAACTTCGCGCGCAAGTCATCAGTGCTTATGACCTCGACCGTCCCACGAGTTAGACGCTGAAAAATATCTTGGTCATCCATACAAAACCTAAAAATCGCCAACTGAAATTAAAACAAACAGGGGCACCGTAAAAACAGTGCCCCTGAATAATTTATAGACGGGTACTGACCCCAATTTTCATCTGGTCAATATCAACCTTAATGATCTTGACCTTCAAAGGGTCTCCGGGCTTAAGAGCAGTGGCTTGATCTTTATCAATTTCCGAAGAATACACCAAAGCTTCGACATCCCCGGGCAAACGTACAAAAACGCCAAAACTCGAATTAAGCACAACCTGAGTGTCTACTTCCGTGCCAACAGGATACTTGTCTGCAATCGAGACCCACGGATTTTCGGTCAATTGCTTAAGACCTAAAGTAATCTTACGACTCTCTGCATCGACAGCTAAAACCATGACTTCAACTTCTTGGCCTTTTTGCAAAACTTCTTGCGGATGATTGACCTTGCGTATCCATGACATATCAGAAACATGAATCATCCCCTCTAAGCCTGATTCAAGTTCCACAAAAGCGCCATAATCGGTAAAACCACGGACAGTGCCCTTGACAGATTTTCCGACGGGAAGACTTTTTTGCGCCTCAAGCCATGGATTGCTTTCTAATTGTTTCATGGACAGCGAAATGCGTTTAGAGTCTTTATCGACGTTGATGATCACACAGCTAATCTCATCGCCTAACTTAAACATTTCCTGAGGATTAACCATTTTCTTTTGCCAAGAAATCTCGGAGGAGTGCAAAAGGCCTTCGATGCCTTTTTCAATTTCAACAAAAACGCCGTAGGGCATGATGTTGACGACCTTACCCTTGATCTTAGCGCCAGCAGGATACTTTTGATAAATATCATCCCACGGGTTGGGAGAGATTTGTTTCAAACCTAACGATACTTTTGAATTATCTTTATCAAAATCAAGGATCATGACCTCGAGTTTGTCCCCTAACTGAACAATTTCGCTGGGATGGTTAATGCGCGACCAGCTCATATCTGTAATATGGAGAAGCCCGTCAACGCCTCCCAAATCAATGAAAGCACCAAAGTCTGTAATGCCTTTGACCACACCTTTGCGGCGATCGCCTTTTTTAAGTTCGCCCCAAAGCTTTTCACGAACTAAATCACGTTCCTTCTGGAAAATATCTCGACGAGAAAGAATCAGATTGCGGCGCTGTTTATTGATTTTAGCCACTTGGAAATTAAACTTGTTGGCCATGATCGTGTCATTCGCATACCCTTTAAACGCAGACAAAGACATCGGCAAAAATCCTTCGACGCCTTCGACATCCACCATATACCCGCCTTTGACCTGTTTGACGACACGACCTTCAACCACGTGGCCTTCCTCTATATCAACCATGACTTTCTGCCAGCCCTTGACTTTTTCAGCCTTCGAGCGTGAGAGAACCAAACGCCCTTCATCGTCTTCAACAGACTCAACCAAGACATCAATTTCACGGCCAAGCTCAAGTTCTTCTTTGTTACGAAATTCTTCGAGCGGAATAAACCCTTCCGATTTGAAACCAATGTCTATGACCGCTTCTTTCGCAGTCACGGCAACAACGATGCCCTTGACAATGTGACCTTCCTTAACACTTTTGACAGTGCTGGCATACAATAATGCCATTGCACTTTGTGGATTTTCGTTCATAGATTTATTTTTCCTTTTCTTGACGCAGAATTCTTTAAAAAGAGCACTGCTCCCTTTAAAGTGAAATTCGATTATCTCAAAATATTTTTTTTTGTCAAATGATATTTTAAGCTCCGCGACCGAGGACCGCGCAGCGAAGTCCGAGGGAGTGCCGAGGCCATCTTAGACGAGGCCGACGACGTAGCCCTAACAGGCTAATCATTCCAATACATTTATTTTTTGCAGGATCTCGGCGGCGATTGTTTCGTAGCTCTCTTGCGAAGAAAAGTGCAGCGGCGCGCCAATTGTAATTGTAACCGGATGTTTAGAAATGCTCTTGGACCCCTTGGGCATGACTTGATCGGTACCAAAAATTTTAAGTGGAATAACGGGAACTTGTGCCTTGACCGCCAAAAAACCAACCCCGGATTTAGGCGCCACCGAATTGTCCCCCACAACGCGTGTCCCCGTCGGAAAAAGCGCCAACGGTTCACCTTTTTTTAATTTCCGTAGGCATTCACGCATGGCACTGACATCAGAGCCTTCCCGTTTAATCGGGAAAGCTCCGACGCTATAAAGCAGCAAACCAAAAGCTTTATTGTCAAACAACCCTTTTTTGGCGATATGATAAATCGGCCGACGGACAGCGTAGCTGACTAACGGCGGGTCAAAATTACTGATATGATTGCACGCCGCAATAAAAGCACCGCTTGGGGGGACATTCTCTCTTCCCTTTATTGTCAGCGGGAAAAAGAATGGGTTAATGATTTTGATGACCGCATACGCCGGCCAATAACAAGGAATCATTTTTTATTTTCCTAAAAGTAATGCCTCGCCGTATTTGATCAGTTGTTTGGCGCGAGTTAAAGACTTGGCCTCGCAATAAGCGCGGACCAAAGGCTCTGTTCCGGAGGGGCGAAACATCAGCCAACTCTCATCGCTGCAAATAAGTTTTACCCCGTCAAAATCTTTCATCGCTACGACTTTTTTGCCAAGCAAAGTGTCAAGCGCCTTAAATGCGTTTAAATCCACACGCACGCCCGGCGTTAATTTGACGTCGGCACGAAGATAATAATAACGGCCAAACTCTTTTTCCATCTCATCGATGATCTTTTTGATGTTCTTTTTTTGGTAAACCATCATCTCGAGCAACAAAAGCCCGGCCAAGGTCCCGTCGCGCTCAGGAATATAATCCTGAAAACCCATCCCGCCGGCCTCTTCTCCGCCGGCGATAATGCTTTCGCTGACCATCAAGTCCGAAATATACTTAAAACCCACCGGTGTTTCGTGCAATTTTAAGTTCAGCTTTTTGGCGATATTGTCAATCAAGGTCGTGCCGCAAATCGTTTTGACAACGCCACCTCTGCGCCCGCGATTGCGCGCCAAATGAAGAATAAGAAGCCCAAGAATTTTTTGCGGATGGATAAAATCCCCGCCGGCGGCAACAGCCGCAATGCGATCCGCATCGCCGTCTAAAACAAGGCCTAAATCAAACTTTTCTTTTTTGACACGGGCCAAAATCCCGCCTAGCATTTCGACAATCGGCTCGGGCTTTTTGCCGTCAAAATACGGATTAATTTCTGAACGCATCAAGGACAAACGGACATTCGTCCCCTTGAGAATCTCGGCAATCAGGCCATTGCCGCTGCCGTGCATCGCGTCCATGATCACTTTAAATTTGGTCGGCTTGATTTTTTTAAGATCAATATAATTCTTCATAAACTGCAAATATTTGGTCTTAAAATTATGGATACGGATTTTTCCGTCAGCCTTGGCTTGTTCAAAATCAATCAGCTTGACCTCTGTTGTAAAAAGATAGCTCTCCACCTTGTCGGTGATATCGCGCGATGCGCCACCGCCTTGCCACGTTTTAATTTTGATCCCGTTAAACTTATACGGATTATGACTGGCGGTAATCATAATCCCAGCGACACATTTGTGCGTCGGGACGCCATAACTAAGGGCTGGAGTGGGAAGCGGGCTGTCTGACAAAATAACTTCAATGCCGTTGGCGGCAATGACGCGGGCGACCAACTGAGCAAAGTCCCCGGACATAAAGCGCGTGTCAAAGCCGATACAAATGGCTTTCTTGCCGTCGATAGGTTGTAAGTCCTTGTTGATCCACTGTGCAATGCCTTGGCTGCAAGCCATGACATTTTTAAAAGTAAATGTGTCCGAAATAACGGCGCGCCAGCCGTCGGTACCGAATTTGATTTCACTGTTTGTTGTCATAAAGTTAACCTTTCTTATTATTTTTATAAAGTCTGTGCTTCTCGATGTAATGAAAAATGGCTTCCGGAACAAGATAACGGACAGACTTTCCCGACTCGATGCGGCTTCGCAAATACGAGGAGGA
>JAYRHV010000375.1:0-2642 GCA_041907165.1 Candidatus Omnitrophota bacterium
ACAATTTGGTCAGTCGTCGCATTGGTCAAAAGCCCTAAAACTCTAAATGCATTATTTTGATATAGATTCATCTCTTAAATCTCCCCTGCGGCTATAAGCCCATTAAAGTATATCTATATATTTACCATTTAAGAGCGGGATATGCAAATTTACTTTTTTTTGCTTAAATCCCAATAGTAGGGAACAGGCATGCCTGTTCCCTACAGCAAAAATATCGACGCTAGAAAATAACTTGCACACAGCGTAATTTATTTAAATTTTAAGTGTGAGATTTTAATGGATTCTTCTGCTAGCTCAGAGAGAAAAACAGACTCATCGCAAGACGTGCAGACCCAAGAGCTCGTTGTCAATATGGGGCCGCAGCACCCCTCGACGCACGGCGTGCTTTATTTAGAACTGCGGCTCGACGGGGAAGTGGTCGTTGGCTGTCGTCCGCACATAGGCTATCTTCACCGCAGCATCGAAAAAATCGCTGAAAACCGCAGTTATACTCAGTTTATTCCTTTTACGGATCGGCTCGATTATATTGCGTCGATGAATAATAATCTCGGCTATGTCTTGGCCGTCGAGAAATTATTGAAATTGCAGGTCAATGAGCGGGCGCAATATATTCGTGTCATTATTGCCGAGCTCAACCGCATTGGCAGTCACTTGATTGCGATGGGAACCTTTGCGCAGGATTTAGGCGCGTATGCGACCCCGCTTTTTTATTGTTTCAATGACCGTGAAAAGATTGTTGAAATTTTTGACGAAGTTTGCGGCAGTCGGCTGACGTATAATTATATGCGCATCGGTGGGGTTTTGGGCGATTTTACTCCTAGCGTCGAAGACATGATTAAAAAATTTATCAAATATTTGCGCCCGCGGCTTAAAGATTACAATGAACTGTTGACGCACAACGTAATTTTCTTAGCGCGTAGTAAAAAGATTGGCATTTTAAGTAAAGAAATGGCGATCAATTATGCGATTACGGGCCCTATGCTGCGGGCCTCCGGTGTTAAATGGGATTTGCGCAAGGACGAACCGTATCTGTGTTATGACAAATTTGATTTTGATATACCGACGGGAAAGAATGGCGATTCGTGGGACCGTTTTAAGGTGCGGCTTGATGAGATCAGCCAGAGTTTGCGGATCATTGAACAGGCGCTAGGCGGACTACCGGCGGGAGACCCGACCACAAAAATTAATAAAATATATAAAGCGCCGGCCGGCGAGGAAGCGTATCTGCGCACTGAGAATCCGCGCGGCGAATTAGGGTTTTATATTGTCAGCGACGGGACAACGAATGCGTATCGTTTAAAAATCCGTTCCCCGTCTTTTTCAAATTTAGCGGCCTTGCCGGAGATGATTAAAGGGTTAAATATTTCGGATGCGGTATGCGTTTTAGGCAGCATGGATATCGTGATGGGAGAGATTGACCGATGAGCTTTAACTTTCCTGAATTTGTTCGAATTCTGATAGGGGCGATGATGGTGCTGGCTTTTATTTCGGTCTCGGCGATGTTTTTGATTTGGTGGGAGAGAAAAGTTTCGGCGCATATCCAAAACCGGTTTGGGCCGATGCGCGTAGGCTGGCATGGCGTTTTGCAGCCGATTGCGGATACGGTCAAGCTCCTGATTAAGGAAAATATTGTCCCGACGGGGATCGATAAACTCAGCTGGTGGTTGGCTCCGTTTTTTGTGACCGTTCCTGTGGTCATGGCGTTTTTGTGCATACCGTTTGCCAATAATCTTATTGTCCGTGATCTGAATATCGGGATTTTGTATATCACGTCGATTACGTCGATTTGCGTCTTAGGGATTTTTATGGCCGGCTGGGGATCGAATAATAAATATTCGCTCTTAGGCGGCATGCGCTCGGCGGCGCAAATTATTAGTTATGAAATTCCTTTAATCTTGTCGGTTGTTGTTGTCGTCATGCAAACAGGGACCCTCTCAATGCAGGGCATTGTGCATGCGCAAGAGAAGATGTGGTTTATTTGCCAGCCGAACTTGACGCTGGCTTTTATCATTTATTTTATTTCGGCAACGGCCGAAGTTAATCGTACCCCGTTTGACATTCCTGAAGCGGAATCTGAATTAGTCGCTGGGTATCATACCGAATATTCAGGCATGAAATTTGCGATGTTCTTCGTCGCCGAATATACGAATATGTTTATTATCTCGGGTGTGGTGACGACTTTATTTTTGGGCGGATGGCAGGGGCCGTTTTTGCCGCCGTTGGCGTGGTTTTTGATTAAATCGTATGCGATGGTTTTCTTTTTGATGTGGATGCGCTGGACCCTGCCGCGAGTGCGCATGGACCAGATGATGGCTTTTGCGTGGAAAGTTTTAACGCCGATTTCTTTTGCTAACTTGATTGTCAGCGGATGGTGGATGGTCAAATGATCCGATTTTTAAAATATTTTTTTAGCAGCATTTGGAGCCTATATAAGGGCATGGCCGTCACGTTTCGCAGTCTTTTTGCGCCGGCGGTCACGTTACAGTATCCGACACAAAAACAGCCGATGAAAAGTCGTTTTCGCGGGATGGTTGATCTGATCCCGCCGGATTGTGTCATCTGCTATCAGTGCATTAAAATTTGTCCGACCGCGGCACTTGATCTGGCGCATCAGCAGCTTGCGACAGCGGACAAGAAAAAAG
>JAYRHV010000376.1:0-3517 GCA_041907165.1 Candidatus Omnitrophota bacterium
AGGAATACCGGAGGCGTTACTGCTGGTGTCATGCTAAACGAAACCAGCCCGGCACTCACAGCAACGCCTCCAATTTACCAATTTAATTATAGACCTTTAGGATTTCTGGACTTCTGCTAGAAGTGTCCCCAAATCTCCGTCGAAAGACGGCGATTTACTTTAATGGAGGTTAATTGTATAATTGACGACGCAAAAGATTGACGGGGGACAGTTCCAGAACAAACCATTGTATTGCACAAGCTTAATGAGAAACGGTCCCAATTACATAGAAAAATAATACCTGCCCTTAAAAGTTGCGCAGTCAGTGCCATTTATTTTTGTTTAATTTGGCAGTTTTGGTTTCTTTTCTGTGTAGGGCATAATTTAATTGACTTGTATTGGTTGTTTTTCTTTATTATTCCGTTCATCGTTTTTATCTATGTTTGGCTAAAATTAAAAGTTTTTCCATTAGGTTTATTATTGGGTAGCTTGGGCGGCCTCTTGATTGCTGCTATTTTGATATTATTATGGTATTTTCGGGAAGATGGCAGTAAATATAGTAAATACAATGACGAAACATACGCACCAAAAAACTTTGACACCTGTTTTTTACCAGCTATTGGAACAGGAGAAAACGGGGAGCAGGATAAACAGATAAAGCAGATTGAAAAAGCTTACGGGAAGAAAAATTATCAAGATGTCCTTGATATCACAAGTCAGGTTATAAATGAGCTGTCTGCAAAAGCAAACGAAGAACGAATTCAAATGAAAGATTTCGCATGGGAATCACGAGAAAAGATTTTTAGCTATTATTTTGTTAATAAAGTTGGTTTAGCCCTTTATTTTCAAGGTAAAGCTTATCGGGCTTTAAATAAGAAAGACGAAGCAAAAGTGGCATTTAAAAAATTATCGGATAAATTCTTTTACGCACAATGTTACAACAAAAACCGCGGCGGTGCCTTTTTAAAACCTGCTGAAGATGGCGAACAAATATTAATTTCTTTAGAAAGTGAAAAACAATAAGCCATCCTCGTTTATTTAAAAGAATTAACCGTTGAACGAATCTGTCTTTTCATAACCATATGATAAATAATATATTACCTAAAAAAATATTTGTGGAAACTTATGGCACTGACTTCTCTGAAGAAATAAGAGGAAGTCAGTACAACATACGTCTCTACTCAAGAATAATTTATGAATAAGATTTATGTAGAGACGTATGGCTGTCAAATGAACGAGGCGGACACGGAGATTATTCGTGCCGTTCTCGCCAAGGATAACTTTGAATTCGTCAAGGATGAACTACAAGCTGATGTCGTGATGCTCAACACCTGCGCGATTCGAGAAAACGCGCATCGAAAGGTTTACGGACGCGTGCATGAGATTCGCCACCGGCGCGAAGGCCGGCCGGTTACAATCGGCATTTTAGGTTGTATGGCCACCAACTTGCGCCAAGAATTACTCGAAAACGAAAACCTTGCCATTGACTTTATCGCCGGACCTGACAGCTACAAACGTTTGGGTGATCTGATTCGCCAATCGGGCCTGCACGGCGAAAAGCCTTTTGACGTGACCCTATCGGAATTCGAAACGTACTCAGACATTTACCCCCAGCACAAAACCGGCGTCAATGCGTGGGTCTCTGTCATGCGCGGGTGTGACAATTTTTGTACCTTTTGCGTCGTGCCCTATACGCGCGGCCGCGAACGCAGCCGGTCCGTTGAAAACGTCATCGAAGAAGTTAAACGGCTGACCGCCGAAGGCTTTCAACAAGTCACGCTGTTAGGGCAGAACGTCAATTCTTATAAAAACGAAAAATCTGACTTCGCCGATCTGCTCGAAGCAGTCAGCAAGATCGACGGCATTAAGCGCATTCGCTTTACCTCGCCGCATCCAAAAGATTTTCCTGATAAATTAATCGATGTCGTGGCCCATAATCCAAAGGTCTGTAAACACATTCACTTGCCCCTGCAAGCTGGTAATGATCGCATTTTGGAATTGATGAACCGCACCTATACGCAAAAAGATTTTATCGATCTGGCTGCAAAAATCCGCCGGCTGTGCCCCAATATTTTTCTTTCAACGGATGTCATTGTCGGTTTTCCGACGGAAACAGACGCCGATTTTGAAGACACCGTCAAAGTCATTGAACAGGTTGAGTTTGACTCGGCTTTTATTTTTAAATATTCAGAGCGTAAAAACACAATTGCTTCTAAAAAGTATCCTGATGACGTTTCTGACGAAGATAAAAAGACACGCATCATTCGCCTACAGAATATCCAAAAAGACATCACTTACAAAAAAAATGCCGCTTATATCGGCAAAACACTCAATGTTTTAGTTGAGCAGGGGACCAATAAATTGCAAAATGATTTCGTCGGACGCACCGACGGCGGGCATCTTGTGCTTTTAGGAAAAGGAAATTTTAAACCCGGACAATTTTTGGATGTCTTAATCATCGCCGCTTCACCGCACGCGCTTAAGGCTAAGTGACCGCATGTCACATTTCTGTAGGGAACAGGCATGCCTGTTCCCTACCGGTCCATCCCGTTGCCTACAACGATATTGATTTTCCACCTCAAATACGCTATATTGCATCCACTATGAAAACGAAAAAACACTTTACTCCCGAGGAACTTTATCAAATCCTTCAAAACGTCAGGGTCGGGGGAACGGTGTGCAAATACAGCCTCAAAAAATGCGAAGAATTTGTACCGCTGATCAATGAAATCAACGCCCTTAAAGAACAACAAAATGCCGTTATCCTTGCGCATTCCTACGTTTCACCAGAAATCATTTACGGCGTCGCAGATTTTGTCGGCGATTCGTATGCGCTAAGCAAAGATGCGATGTCGACGTCGGCTAAAAAAATCATTTTTGCGGCCGTCCGTTTTATGGGTGAAACGGCACAAATACTCAATCCCGAAAAAGAAGTTTTGATCCCCGGACTGCTCGACGGCTGCACATTGGCAGACGCAATCACGGGCGACGAGGTTCGCCGTCTTCGAAAAGAATTTCCTGACTATACCTTTGTCTGCTATATCAACACAACCGCCGAAGTCAAAGCTGAAAGCGATGTTTGCGTGACATCAGCAAATGTCTATGACATTGTCGAGCGCATCCCCAACGACAAAATCTATTTTTTGCCCGACAAACTGATGGGCCTAAATCTGATCGAAGAAATCAAAAAGCGCGGGGTCAAAAAGGACATCAGGTTTTTTAACGGCACCTGTTACGTGCACGAAGAATATACACCAGATCAGATCCATAAGATCCGTCTCGAATATCCCAATGCCAAAGTTGTCAGCCATCCCGAATGTTCTCCAGCGATAATTCATGACTCGGACTTTGTCGGATCGACGGCGCAGATGCTCACATATATGAAAAAAACGGATGCCAAGGAATTTTTGATGTTAACCGAATGCGGGCTATCCTCGCGGCTTGAAGTTGAATTTCCCAACAAAAAACTTGTCGGTTCGTGCACCTTATGCAAATATATGAAGTCTAATACACTAGACGATATTTTACGCGTCTTTAA
>JAYRHV010000377.1:0-6178 GCA_041907165.1 Candidatus Omnitrophota bacterium
AAACACCGGATCAAGTGGTTGGTAGGCAATTGGGCTTCGTATCACCGTTATGGAACGACAGGAGTAAAAGCAGCCAGCTTAATAACAAAATAGGACATTTTCATTTTGTTAAGAATAGGACATTTCAGTTTTGCATTGACAAATTTTAAAAAAATTCTTGACAAAATCATTTTGTGATTCTATACTTTGAAAGTCTCTAAAGGCGTTGAAGTCTTTAGGCAGAATATAAAATTGAAGTACGGGCAAAGAGGTCCTCTAACGAACCATTGACGAAAATGGCGGTTAGGGGATTTTTTATTGACTAAAAGCGAAAAGGCCTAGCGCGAAATGTCACCCCAAGACTTCAAAGGAAATCCGAATTTAGGGATTAAACACGACAGTAACCGTTTCACAGCAAAGGAGAATGTATCATGGATGCAAATCCGATTAGTGCAGGAGATACAGCTTGGGTTTTAGCGAGCAGTGCGCTCGTGCTTTTGATGACCCCCGGCTTAGCCTTCTTCTATGGAGGCATGGTTCGGCGTAAAAACGTTTTGGGTATTTTAATGCAATGTTTTATGCTAATGTGTGTTGTTAGTATTCAATGGGTTTTGTTTGGTTATAGCTTGGCTTTTGGCCCGGGCAATCCGTTTGTCGGGGGCTTAAGCTGGGTTGCTTTACATGGCGTCGGACAAACCGCAAATGCGGATTACGCGGCAACCATTCCGCATCAGACGTTTATGATTTTTCAGGCGATGTTCGCGATTATTACGCCAGCGCTTATTATCGGCGCTTTTGCGGAACGCATGAAGTTTTCGGCTTTTCTCTTATTTATGATTCTCTGGGCGACCTTGGTTTATGATCCGATCTGCCACATGGTCTGGGCCGTTGGCGGTTGGGTAAGAAATTGGGGCGCTTTAGACTTTGCCGGCGGAACCGTCGTTCATATCAATGCGGGTGTTGCCGCTTTGGTCTGCGCTTTGATGTTAGGCAAACGTTTGGGGTATGACAATAAACCGATGGCCATACACAATATGCCTTTTGTTGTTTTGGGTGCCGGTCTTTTGTGGTTTGGATGGTTTGGGTTTAACGCGGGAAGTGCTTTAGCCGCTAATGGTTTGGCGACCAGCGCTTTTGTGACCACCAACACAGCCGCCGCGGCAGCGGGTTTGAGCTGGGCGATTATTGAATGGTTAGTCAGCGGCAAGCCGACGATGTTTGGTGTGGCGACCGGCGCTGTGGCAGGTCTCGTTGCTGTAACACCGGCCGCGGGGTTTGTTGATGTGATCGGAGCTTTGATTATCGGGCTTACCGTCAGTGTTGTGTGTTTCTTTGCGGTCGGCGCTTTAAAGCCAAAACTAGGATACGACGATTCTCTGGATGCTTTCGGGGTCCATGGGATCGGCGGGATTTGGGGCGCTCTTTTAACAGGTGTTTTTGCGACGACAACAGTCAATTCTGGCGGGGCTAATGGGTTGTTTTACGGAAACCCTAAGCAATTTTTAATTCAGCTTGCCGCGGTGGGCGTTACTGTTGTCTGGTCTGGTATTGGGACTTTTATTATTTTCAAAATTGTGGATGCTTTAATCGGCGTCAGAGCTTCTGCCGAAGATGAAGTGATGGGTCTGGACCTGTCCCAGCATCATGAGCGGGCATACACGATTTTTGAATAAACTTATTATAAGAGAATCTTAAGGAGGGCGTCTTAAATGAAACTGATCATAGCAATTATCCAGCCGCATCGGTTGGAAGATGTCAAAAAAGAATTGTACAAAGAAGATGTCAATTTGATCACCGTCAGTGAAGTCTTAGGCCATGGCCGTCAAAAAGGCGTGGATGAGTTTTATCGCGGCGTCAAAGAAACCGGAAATCTTCTGCGCAAAGTCAAGCTTGAGATCGCGGTCAACGAGAACTTTGTTGACAAGACGATTAAGGCGATTATTCGCGGGGCGCGTACCGGCAAAATCGGCGACGGAAAGATTTTTGTCGTCGAGTTGCCGCGCTGTATCCGTATCCGCACCGGCGATGAAGGGCCGGAGGCGATCGGGTAAAGTTATTTGAAAGTGTTTTATCGCGGCAAAAGGCGGGTGGATAAAGTTTAAAGTCCGCCCGCCCGTCGCTTTTTAAGCCGCACAGAGCTTGGTTGACATTATAAAAAGAGATTGTTAAAATGCGACCTTATTGTTAGAGCCCCGTAAGAGTACAAAGGAGAAAAGCTTATGAGCAATGTCAACAGAACCCAAGAAACACAAACCACGATACGTAATTTTATAGGAGAGCGTACGATGAATGAACTCGAAACGAAAGTTGAAGGCCAGTCGATCCCCGAGTATTTTGGGAAGAATGTTTTTACGCTGAAGGTGATGCGTCAGTATCTTTCTGAAAAAGCGTATAAAAGCTTAAGCACGACGATCAAAGAAGGCGGACGGTTAGATCCAGAAATTGCCGACGAGGTGGCCGAAGCCATGAAGACGTGGGCGGTTTCTAAGGGCGCGACGCATTTTACGCATTGGTTTCAGCCTTTGACAGGCACGACCGCAGAGAAGCACGATTCATTTATTACGTGGGACGGTGAGGGCGGAGTTATTTTAAATTTTGCGGGCAAGGAATTAATTCAAGGCGAACCGGACGCCTCATCTTTCCCGTCGGGCGGGCTTCGCGCAACTTTTGAAGCGCGCGGTTACACTGGATGGGACCCGACCTCTCCAGCGTTTATTAAGGAAGGGCCCGAAGCTACAACGCTATGCATTCCGACTTTTTATATTGGTTATCACGGGGAAGCTTTGGACAAAAAGACCCCGCTTTTGCGTTCCATGACCGCACTTTCCAAACAGATTTGTCGTTTGGCCAATCTTTTTGGGATTGATACCAAGGGCAAGCGCGCGTATTGCACGCTGGGACCGGAACAGGAATATTTTTTGATCGACAAATCTGATTATGAAGCACGGCTGGACTTAGTGCAGACAGGCCGCACGCTTTTTGGCCGCAAACCGGCTAAGCATCAACAGCAAGAAGACCATTATTTTGGCGCGATCAAGCCGCGGATTATGGCTTTCATGGAAGATTTGGATCGTACCCTTTGGGAATTAGGGATGCCGTCTAAGACCCGCCATAATGAAGTGGCCCCGGCGCAATATGAAATCGCTCCGATTTATGAGGATCTGAATATTGCCGTTGATCATAATATGATGTGCATGGAAGTGATGCGCCAAATCGCAGACAAACATGGCTTGGTGTGTTTGCTTCACGAAAAGCCTTTTGCCGGCATCAATGGTTCGGGCAAGCACAATAACTGGTCTGTCGTCGGCCCTGATGGAAAAAACTGGTTGTATCCGGGAAAAACCCCGCACGAAAACGCGAAGTTTTTAACGACCCTCTGTGCGATTATCAAGGCTGTTGATACGTACGCGGATCTTTTGCGCGTGACCGTGGCTACGGCCGGCAACGATCATCGTTTGGGCGCTAACGAAGCTCCGCCGGCGATTGTTTCGATCTTTTTAGGCGAACAGTTGTTTGATATTGTTGAGCAAATCGAAAAAGGCGAAGCCAAGACATCTAAGCAAGGCGGCGTGATCAATGTTGGGGTCGATTCTTTGCCGAGTTTAGCCAAAGACACAACCGATCGCAACCGCACCTCTCCGTTTGCTTTTACGGGAGCTAAGTTTGAGTTTCGCGCGGTCGGTTCCAACCAAAATCCGTCGGCAGCGAACATGGTTTTAAATACCATCGTCGCCCAAGCGCTTTCGGAAATCTGTGATCAATTGGAAGCGGACAAAAAGGCGGGAGTGGATTTTAATAAATCTTTGCAAGCTGTTTTGCAGGGGATTATTAAAAAACACAAACGTGTTCTTTTTAACGGTGACAATTACACCGCGCAGTGGCACGCAGAGGCTAAGAAACGTGGCCTTCCTAATTTAAAGACAACGCCTGAAGCTTTGGAAACTTTAAAGCTTAAGAAAAACATCGATGTTTTAGCTAAGCATGGCGTTTTAACGACGGTGGAAGTCGCCTCTCGTTATGAAATCAACAAGCACGCCTATGACACGGTCATTGCCTTGGAAGGCAGCTGCGCGGCGACAATGGCTCGCACCCAGCTTATTCCAGCGGGCTTGGAATATCAAGAGCTTCTCTCGTCGGCAAAGTCTGTCACGCAGAAGAAATTGGTCAAGAAAGTTTCTGACCTTATTGACGCTGCTTTAAAAGCCGCTGATGCGCTGGAGGCTGCTTTAGAAAAGCATGATTCGGCCAAGACGCTTTCGGGCATGCTTAAATTGCGTGAAGTAATCGATGAATTAGAAGGCTTGGTGCCAGCCAATATTTGGCCGCTGCCTAGCTACGCGCAAATGTTGCTTATGAATGCTTAGTTTTTTGTAGGGAACGCTCGCGAGCGTTCCCTACTTATTTTGGAAAATTAAAGCGCAGAGTAAGCGTCCTCAATGCTTCTCTGCGCTTAATTTTAAACTTCGTAGGGAACAGGCATGCCTGTTCCCTACAACATTAGATTTAATATGATTCTTTATCTTAAACACGTCGATATCGAAGGGCCGGAAACAATCGCGCCATTTTTCGAAAGCCACGGTTATCAGACACACATTCTAGAATTGTATAACGGCGCGGCTTTTCCTCAAACGCTCGACGGGATAGACGCAGTCATTTGCTTGGGCGGGCCGATGAATGTTTATGAAGAAGACAAATACCCGTTTCTCAAGGATGAAAATATTTTTATCCAAAAGCTGCTTGATAAAAAAATCCCGTATTTAGGGATTTGTTTAGGCTCGCAGCTTTTAGCTAAAGCGGCGGGTGGTGTGGTTTTACGTTCGCCGGTTGAAGAAATCGGCTGGCGCACAGTGATACTTACCGACGATGGACTGCGTGATCCGCTTTTTAAAGGCCTGCAGCAAAAACTTCTTGTCTATCAGTGGCACGGTGATACTTTTGCAATACCGCAAAATGGAAAATGGTTGGTCAAAGGCGAAGACTGTCCGCATCAGGCGCTAAGAATCGGACCTTGTGCGTACGGTTTTCAGTTTCATATTGAGATCACCGACAAAAGTATCCGCGAATGGTCAGATGAATATTTTAAGAATTCTCCATCGCTATTAGCCGAAAAAAAAGATATGATGCTTAAAAGCTACGCCGAGAATAAAGAGCTTTTCGAAAAAGAAGCAGAAATTATTTATTTAAATTTTTTAAAGTTAATACGTGATCAATAACCCCTAGTCCCTAACCACTTTCATATGCTTCGTATCGCCCTAGCCCAGATCAATGTCACCGTCGGAGATTTGTCCGGCAACCAAAAAAAGATCCTCGATTATTTGCAAAAGGCCCGAAACGTTAAGGCCGATATCGTTGTTTTCCCTGAACTGGCGATAACCGGTTACCCGCCGGAAGATCTGCTTTATAAGGAACATTTTGTCCGCGACAATCTCAAGGTCCTAGAAACCATTGCAAGCCAAGTGGTGGATTTAATTATGGTCATTGGCTTTGTCGATATCGACCGACACAAAAATTTGTATAATGCCGCTGCCGTCATTGCTAAAGGTAAAGTCCGCGGGACTTACCATAAGCATGATTTGCCGAATTACGGCGTTTTTGATGAAAAAAGATATTTTAAACAAGGCAAAGAGCACCCTGTGTTTTTGTTGGACGATCGTTGTTTTGCTGTGAATATTTGCGAAGACATTTGGCAGGATGGGGGGATTTATTTAAGCCAAGCGCAATTGGGGGCGAGGGTGCTTTTAAATCTTTCTTCTTCTCCGTATGATTTTGAAAAATTAGAGCGCCGCGAGCGCTTACTGATCAAGCGCGCTAAAGAATGCCGCGCGTATATTTGTTATGCTAATCTTGTCGGCGGGCAGGATGAGCTGGTTTTTGATGGGGGAAGTTTTGTCGTCAGCCCTAAGGGAAAGATTTTAGGCCGGGCCGAGCAATTTAGCGAGGATCTTTTGGTGGTTGATCTTGCTGTTGACGCGGAGAAAAAAAAGCGTCGGACAACCAAGCAGCTTATCGATTTGCCTTCCGACGGGGAATTGATTGGACGCATTGAGGCGCACGCGAATCTTATGCCGCGCATGACGCCCGATGAAAGGATTTTTAAAGCGCTGATTTTAGGCACGCGCGACTATGTGGTTAAGAACGGTTTTAAAAAAGTTGTTTTAGGTTTAAGCGGCGGTATTGATTCTTCTTTGGTTGCCTTAAT
>JAYRHV010000378.1:0-4034 GCA_041907165.1 Candidatus Omnitrophota bacterium
AAACCTTAGACGGCAAAATTGCCACAGCCGTTGGCCAGTCCAAATGGATCACGTCGGAAACGAGCCGCAAATTGGCCCATGACTACCGTAATCAATTTGACGCGATTCTAGTCGGTGTCAATACGGTTTTAAAAGACGACCCTGCGTTAAATGCGCCGTCTAAAGCTTTGAAAAAAATCGTTGTCGACTCTTCGTTGAGAATCCCATTGAAGGCAAAGCTTTTTAAAAATACCCTGCCGCAGAATTGCTTTATAGCGACGACTAAGAAAGCCGACAAGACAAAAATCGCCGCGTTAGAAAAGCGCGGTATAGAAGCTGTGATTTGTCCTGACAAAAACAGTCAAGTGGACTTAGGATGGCTGATGCGAGAATTAGCCCGACGTAAAATAGCAAAGGTCCTGATTGAAGGCGGCGCAAAAATAATCGGTTCGGCGCTTAAAGCCAAGCTTGTGGATAAGATGGTCTTTTTTGTGGCGCCAAAGATTATCGGCGATCAGAATGCGCAAAGTTCTGTTGAAGGGCTTAATGTTTTGAAAATTTCCAAGGCTGTTGATTTAAAAAATTTAGAGTGCCAGAAAATCGGGGAAGATCTTTTTTTTGAAGCAGACGTTCACTAAGGTGAGGCAATTATGTTTACCGGAATTGTTGAAGAGCAAGGGACGGTTACGGCGCTCATCCGCCGCGAAAATTTATTTGTTTTAAGTGTTAAAGCGGACAAAATCGCCGTCGGTATTAAAAATGGGGACAGCGTTTGCGTCAACGGCGTTTGTTTGACCGTGACTGGCCGAAAGGGGAAGGTCTTAAGTTTTGACATGATGAAAGAAACGCTTCTGGCAACGACTTTAGGGGAGGTCAAGCGCGGCGATCGTGTTAATCTTGAGCGGGCGATGAAGGCGGATGGCCGTTTTGGCGGGCATTTTGTGACAGGGCATGTGGATAGTGTCGGCATCATCAATCGTATTGTCAAATTGCCGAATTATGTCGAGTTTGAAATTACACTGCCCAAAAAGTTTATGCGCTATTTGGTTGCCAAAGGCTCGGTAACGCTCGACGGAATTAGTTTGACGGTCGGGAAAGTTTCTAAAAATACTTTTTGTGTTTATCTTATTCCCGCGACGCTCAAGATAACGACTTTTGGGCAAAAAAAACAAGGCGACCGTGTGAACGTTGAGACGGATATTTTGGCGAGGTATATTTTAAGATAAGGTGCTTTTTAAAGACCTTTAGCAATCCCTTCGTCGCTCAAACAGTCCTCGCGCACACCGCTTCCTCTAAATTAAAAAGGCATTATGAGTAAGCGGCGTGGCTGCGGAACTCGCTTTGGAAGGGATTACTAAAGGTCTTTTCTTCATTCACGAGTGTTGTTAATCATTTTAACTTTGGTATAATACGCTCCTATGTCAAAACGTGTCGTCATTACCGGCTTAGGGATTCTCAACGGCGTTGGTAAAAGCCGCGAAGATTATTGGCAAGGCCTCAAAGAAGGCCGCGTCGGATATAAGCCCATTACGCTTTTTGATACGTCCAAGTTTCGGGTCAATATCGCCGGCGAGGTCAATGATTTTGACGCGACAATTTACATGGGCAAAAAGGGCTTGCGCACGCTTGACCGCAGTATCAAGCTCATGGTTTCCTCGGCCAAACTTGCCATTGATGACAGCGGCTTTGTGATCACCGACGAAAATACCGATGATGTCGGCGTTTCGGTGGGCACAACGCTGGGCAGTTTAAAAAGTATCGCCGAGTTTGACGAAGTGACATTACGCGAAGGCCCGCGGTACGTTAATCCCGCTTTATTCCCCAACACTGTTATCAATTCTCCGGCCAGCCAAGTTTCGATTTGGCATAAAATCAAAGGTTTTAATACGACACTCTCGACGGGGTTTACCGCTGCAATCGACGCGATGAGCTATGCGTATAATTTTTTGCAATGGGACCGCGCTAAAGTCATTTACGCCGGCGGTGTCGAAGAGCTTTGCTGGCATACGTTTTTTGGATTTCATACGTTGCAATTTCTTTCCGGGTCCAAAGAAAAGACCGAGTTTGTCAATTGCCCTTTTGACAAAAGACGAAACGGGATTACCTTCGGAGAAGGGGCGTGCCTTTTTTGTATGGAAGATTACGAACATGCCAAAGCGCGCGGGGCGCGGATTTTAGGCGAGATTGCCTCTTTTGGGTATAGTTTTGATCCGTTTCGTTTAAATCGCTATAATCCGAGAGTGACAGGTCTTAAACTGGCGATGAAAGCGGCGCTGGATAATGCGGGACTGATGGCGAATGACATTGATTATATTTGCGCCAATGCCAACTCGACGAAGTCGGCGGATAAATATGAATGTGTCGCGATCAAGGATGTTTTTGGAAGCCATGCGAAAGTTGTTCCCGTCAGTTCGGTTAAGTCAATGGTCGGCGACTGTTACAGTGTGACGACGGGTTTTGCGGCGGCCGCGGCTTTGGGGGCGATTTATGAAAATTTCATTCCTCCGACGATCAATTATCAAGTGCCGGACCCGGACTGTGATTTGAATATTATTGCCAATAAAAGTGTGTCCGCGAATTTGAAAAATGTTCTCGTCGTCGGCTTTGCGCCCAGCGGCGCAAACTCCTGCATGGTCCTGCGCAAATACGAGCCTTAAGGAGAGCGAATCATGGAAAAAATGTTGAAAGATAAAGTGGCGGTTGTGACAGGCGGTGGGCGGGGGATTGGACGGGAGATTGTGCTGATGCTCGCCTGTGAAGGCGCTAACGTGGCTTTTAATTTTCAAAAAAATCAGGATGCGGCTTTCGCGCTCGAAAAAGAAGTTCGCAGTCTTGGCGTGCGCTGTCAGGCAAGCTGCGTCGATATTAAAGACAGCGCCTCTGTCAAGGCATGGATTGCGGCGACAAAAGAAGAATTTGGCCGGTTGGATATTTTGATCAACAATGCCGGCATTGTGCGCGACAAGGCACTTATGATGATGAGCGACGAAGATTGGAAGGAAGTTGTCAACACCAATTTAGACGGTATGTTTTATGCCTCGCGTGCGTGTATTGTCACTTTTTTAAAACAGCGTCATGGCGATATTGTCAATATTTCGTCGGTCAGCGGCATTACCGGCTTGCCCCGGCAGGTCAATTATTCGGCAACCAAAGGCGGCATGAACGCGTTTACTAAAGCATTGGCCAAGGAAGTTTCGGCCTACGGGATCCGTGTCAATGCCGTTGCGCCCGGGCTTATCAAGACCAATATTACCGACGAGATGGACGAGAAGCGCAAAGAAGAAATTTTAAAAACAATTCCGTTGGGCCGTATTGGCGAGGCCGAAGAAGTGGCCAACGCGGTAAAGTTTTTGTTTAGTCCGGCGGCCAGCTATGTGACGGGGCAAGTCATTGCTGTCGACGGTGGATTGACGATGAGGTAGGGATTAGCGGGTGACGCGAAGTAAAATTTAAGATGAAAGGGTCTTAAGATATGGAACTAAACATTCAGGACATTCAAAAAATTATTCCGCACCGTTTTCCGTTTCTTTTAATCGATAAAGTGTTGGATCTTAGGCCCAATGAAAAGCTCGTGGCCCTTAAAAATGTTTCGGTCAACGAGCCGTACTTTGTCGGCCACTTTCCCGACGAAAAAGTAATGCCGGGCGTTTTGATCATTGAAGCGATGGCGCAAGCGGCGTGCGTTTATTTTTATTACAGCAAGAATTTGCAAGGCAAGAATTTGATCTATTATTTGGCGCGCGTGGAAGCGAAGTTTACAACACCCGTTGTCCCCGGGGACCAGTTGCGGCTTGAAATCACGACGGTCAAGATGCTGCCTAAGGCGGGTTTTTTGAAAGCACAAGGCTTTGTCAAAGACAAGATGGTGGCCGAGGCGGAAATTGGGTTTGGGGTTAAAGAAGTTTAATTTCAAGTTTTCTAAAGGAGATTTTTATGAGCAAGATCGATAAACAGCTGCGTGTTGAGACGCTGGCCCTTCACGGTGGACAAGAAGCGGACCCGACAACCGGTTCGCGGGCGGTGCCGATTTATCAGACGACGTCTTATCTTTTTCG
>JAYRHV010000379.1:0-3129 GCA_041907165.1 Candidatus Omnitrophota bacterium
AAACCCCAAAAATCATTTTCACGCATTAAAAGCGACTGGCCGCGCTCATTTTCCGGCTCGGTTGTCTTGACGATCGTCTTATCTTTTCCCTTAATATAAACGTCATAGCGGCTGGCATGCTCGGGACGGTTGGGTTTATACGAAACGACTTTGACGTCCGTTTGATAATCCAGCTCAGGGTTTCGGACTTCATCGACTTTTTGAACAATTTCATCGGCGGTTAAATCAGCAAAAACAAAACTCGCAGGACAAACAACAAAAGAAAGAATTGCGGCAAAAACAATACTTTTCATCGAGAACACCTTTTCGTTAAAGATTAATTTTCTCTAATCTTAACGAATCGAGGAAGGTTTGTCACAAAAAAAATGCTTTTCTTGTCATTGAAACTGCGTCTCGTAAAGACGCTTGTATAAACTGCATGTGGTAAGCAACGCCTCATGCGCACCCAAACCGACAATGCCGCCTTTGTCGAGAACGACAATCTTATTGGCTTTTTTGATCGTCGACAAACGGTGCGCAATGGCGATGACCGTGCGTCCGACCATCAGCTTATCCAAAGCGTCCTGCACGTATTTTTCGGATTCGGAGTCCAACTGGGAGGTGGCCTCATCGAGGATTAAAATCGGCGGATTGCGCAAAATCGCCCGGGCAATGGCCATGCGCTGTTTTTCTCCCCCGGAAAGCCTAAACCCGCGGTCACCGATAATCGTTTGATAGCCTTGCGGCATTTTGACAATAAATTGATGCGCAAAGGCACGCTCTGCGGCTATTTCTATTTCATTTTGACTTGCTCGCGGCGTGCCGTAGGCGATATTCGCACCTACGGTATCATTAAAAAGGAATGTCTCCTGCGAAACAATCCCGATCTGACGGCGCAGAGAGTCAAAGGTCACATCACGGACATCTTGCCCGTCGACGACAACGCGGCCGCTGGTCACATCATAAAAACGGGGGATCAAATTAGCCAAAGTCGTCTTGCCTGTTCCCGTGGGCCCTACGATAGCGACCAACTCGCCGACCTTAATCTCGAGATTAATATTCTTAAGGACTTCCGCCCCTTCGCTTTCATAACGAAACGAAACATTTTCCAACTTGATGTTTTTTTGGATCACAGGCAATACTGCTGCGTCAGACTTTTGCTGGACGGTTGGCTGTTGATCTAAAACGTCATAAATCCGTTCATTGGCGGCCAAAGCTTGCTGCGTCATCGCATGCACATTGCCTAGTTTTTTTAAAGGGCTTATGATCAGCAAAATCGAACTTAAGAAAAAAGCAAAAACACCAAAAGACAAATGTCCGTGCATCACCTGTTTGCCCATTGAAAGGATAATCACAATCCCGCAAAACAGTCCAAACAATTCCGTGATCGGATTCATCAAAAGAATTCTTTTGACCGACTTTAACCTTAACTTATAAGCTTGCTGATTTTTTAAACGGAACCGATTGATTTCAAAGTTTTCAGTCCCAAAAGCTTTGACCACTCTTACTCCAGATATTGTCTCCAATAAAATTGAGTTGACGTCAGCCATATTCTCTTGTGTGCGCTTGGATAATTTACGTAATTTGGCGCCAATGCGGCTTAATGGCCAACCGATCAGAGGCAAAACAAAAAAGATCACAAACGCTGCTTTAAAATGTATCGAAAAAGCAATCGCCACATACATCAAAATCAAAAACGTCTGCCTAAAAAGATCGGTAACGCCGTAAGAGATCGCATTCTCGACGATAGCGACATCGTTGGTAATACGACTCAAAAGCTCACCGGTGCGTCTTTCGCTAAAATAATCGAGAGAAAAACTTTGAATTTTGACATACAGCTTATCACGGATGTCCCGTATGACACGCTGGGAGAGGTCATTCATCAGATACGAACTTAAATAAGTAAAAACATGTTTAACAACCATCAAAAGCACAATGGCCCACGGCAAAATGTTCAAAAGCACTGAAGGCTCCATGTTGTTGAGTTTATCAACAATATGCCGCACAAACTCAGGGACCTGATTAGGAAAAACGATTTGTTTTTTATTAAAAATACGATCTGTTAACGGGACAAGAAGCGTGTATTGCACGCCTTCAAAAAGACTCGAGACAAACAAAGCGACGACTGCAACAACAAAAAGCCGCTTCTGTTCTTTAAGAAATCCGAGAAGTTTGAGGTAGTTTTTCATCTTAAGTCTTCACTTTTGAACATGTTATGTCTAAAATATTGACGTGATGTTAGCATGCAGGTTGACTTTTGTCGAGGAGTTTGTTAAAATTGCGCTTCTTATGAAAAAAATCAACGTCGCCATTATCGGGATCGGACATTTAGGCTCCCGCCATTTGAAAGTTTACTCAGAACTCAAGAATATCGTCAATATTGTCGGCGTCTGTGATATTAAGGAAGAGCGCACCGAGCGGCTCGCCCATCATTACCGGGTCCCCTTTTTTGACGATTATAGGCAGCTGGTCGGCAAAGTCGACGCGGTCAATATTTGCGTGCCAACGACCATGCACTATGAAATCGGCAAATTCTTTCTTTCGCACAATGTTCACACCTTTATCGAAAAACCAATCACCATGGATGTCGCGCAAGCCGACGAGCTGATCGGCTTATCCCAAAAAAATAACCTCAAGCTCCAAGTCGGCCACGTTGAACGCTTTAACAGTGCGTTTATGGCAATTAAACATTTTACCAAACATCCGCTTTTTATCGAATGCCATTGCTTAAATAAATTTCCTAACCGCTCGCTGGACATCGGCGTCGTGATGGATTTAATGATCCATGATCTGGATATTATCCTTGGCATCAACAATAGTCCCGTCAAAGACTTTCATGCCGTTGGGATCAATGTTTTGACTTCCCTTGAAGATATCGCCAGTGTCCGCGTTGTTTTTGAAAACGGCTGTGTGTGCAACTTGACGGCCAGTCGTGTTTCGGATGAAGTCATGCGAAAAATCCGCATTTTTACCGTCGACTCTTACATTTCGCTGGATTACGTCAAACAGGAAGCATTTATTTACCGCAAACACGGCGAGCTTATTTCCAAACACGCTCTGCCTATTCAAAAAGAAGAGCCGCTCAAAGAGGAACTCAAATCTTTTATCGAATGCGTACGCGATGACAAAACGCCTGTCGTCTCCGGCGTC
>JAYRHV010000380.1:0-6395 GCA_041907165.1 Candidatus Omnitrophota bacterium
GCCTTATGAAGATCTTCTTTCTGCCGCCAAAGAAAAAAATGGGACTTTGGTTTTTTTAGATGAACTCAATGACCCCCAAAATTTAGGCGGGATTATGCGCAGTTTAGGGTGTTTGGGTAATTTTTATATTGTTTTGCCGACGCATCATTCGGTTGAGGTGACAGAAACCGTTTTGCGTGTTGCCTGCGGGGGGGATAATTATGTTGCGGTTGCCAAAGTCGCTAACATCGCAGTCTCAATTACCAAGGCCAAGGATCAAGGTTTTTGGATCGCGGGTTCTGTTGTGCAAAACGCAGAAGATCTGACGCGCACACAATTTCAATTTCCCTTGGCGCTTGTCATTGGGTCTGAACAAAAAGGAATACGGGATGTGATCCGCAAACATTTGGATATTGCGGTCACGATACCGATGGCGAACCTAAGGATGTCGTTTAATGCCGGCCATGCGACGGCGATTTTGTGCTATGAGATCTCTCGGCAACGAAGCCTACTGAAGAACGAGAAGAAATCATGACAAAAAGAAAACAAAAGACTTCTGAAACTAATCTTAATCCGTCTTTGACTGCCGCTGTTAACTTTTTTGCCGAAGCCGGACTTTTAAAACATGTCAAGCGCAGCGGCTGGTGGGTCGCTGGCATCAAGGAGCCAGAGTCAGTCGCCGAACACTGTTTTCGCACCGCGGTCATCGGATTTTATTTGGCGCACTTAGAAAATTTGGATCCTTACAAGGTCGTCGTCATGGCGCTTTTTAATGATATTCACGAGGCGCGGATCAATGATTTGCACAAAATGGGCCACTACTATATTGATTTTAAAGATGCGGAAAAAAAAGTTTTTAAGGACCAGATTTCAGACCTTAACAAACAAGTGAGCATTGTCCTTGAAAAGATGCGCCACGATTACGACCGGCAAGCAACGAAAGAAAGCATTGTCGCCCGCGACGCGGATATTCTAGAATGCCTGCTTCAGGCAAAAGAATATTATGACCGTGGGCATCAGGGGGCCAAAATTTTTTTTAAACGAGCTCCGGAATATTTGAAAACTCAAAGTGCGCAAAAGATGTGGGCAACGATTCAAAAATGGGACAGCCACCTCTGGTGGCAGAATGTGGTCAAGTTCGAGCGATAGGAACGGTCATTGGGGGACAGATTAAAGAATTTTGGCAGGATATCATAGTGCCAAGAGAGAGGTTTTTATGGAACGTATCGGAATGATTGCCAGTAAGATCTCTGAAGGTAATCTATGGCTTTATAATTGTTATGTCTTGATCATTTCTTTTTTATTGTCGTTTTTGTTATTTCTATTGGCAGGCTGTGCAATTTTTTTGGGTCTTTGGGTGTTGCGTTTGGGCATAGGGCCGTTTATTGTGTCGATGAGCCCGGGCGCATGGAATCTTATTTTTTGCTATTCGCTGAGCGCTTTGACAGTTTTAGTTGGGATGATCAATCTTGTCGCGGTTTTGAAAAATATTAAATTAAGAAAATGAGCGATCTTTCTTCATCAGGGTTAAGAGAAATTGTTAGTTTGCTTGATGCGATGCCCGTGGGCGTTTTTCGGATAAAGCTGCAAGAGAAGAACCCTTTTGTTTTTGTCAATGAATGTTTGTGCCGCATGCTTTCTTTTTCTCGTTTAGAGCTGGAAGCATTGTGTGCCGAAGATATTTTTGCTGATCCTAAGATTTATTTTTCAGCACTCAGCAGGACGGTTAAGGAAGAATCGTTTATAGTCCCGGAAATTGTAATTTTAACGAAGACAAAACGTCCGCTGTTTTGCAGTTTGTCTCTGGTGGCTGTAAAAGAAGGCAAGGCAAAATCTTTATTTATCGACGGGATTCTGCAGGATATCTCAGAGGCGAAACGTGCCGAAAAGAATCTCAAGGAGTCCAAAGAAATCTTCCAGACGGTTTTTAATAATTCTGCTGTCGCGATTTTGGTTGCGGATGAGGCTCGACGAGTGACAGCATGGAACCCTTTTGCGCAGCAAATGCTGGGTTTTGAAAAAATCGATCTTTTCAACAAGCCGTTAAGCGAGCTTTATCCTGCGCATGAATGGGAAAGGGTTTCGGAGGTTTTTTTGAAAGCTGGTCGAATGCCCAAGGAGATCCAGACTCAGGTGTATAAAAAAGACGGATATGTCCTCGATATCGGGCTTTCTTTGTCTTTTATCAGAGACAGCCAGCAAAAAGTGACTGGCCTGATTACAATTTTGCGCGACATGACTGAACAAAAAGTTGCTGAGCGAAAGATCCGTGAGTCTGAAGCTAAGATACGGATTATCCTTGACCACTCTCCGGCGGCCATCACCTTGACGGATGAACAGGAGAGGATCATTTCGTGGAATCGTTTTACGGAACAGATGCTAGGATTATCCCAAGAGGATCTGTATTTAAAACATATCAGCATCTTGTATCCACCCTCAGAGTGGGAAAAGATTCGTGCCGCAGACATCCGAAAGACCGGATCACGCCATCATTTTGAGACCTTTGCACTAAAGAAAGATGGGGTTTTAATTGATGTGGACCTTTCAGTCAATGTCCTTAAAGATTCCAACGGTTCTGTTGTTGGATCTGTTGGGATTATGCAGGATATCACCGAGCAAAAGCATATTGCCCAAATGCTCGTGAAGGCCAAGATCGCCGCAGAGGATGCGAATAACTCCAAGAGTTTGTTCCTTGCCAATATGTCGCATGAGGTGCGTACACCGATGAACACGATTTTGGGGTTAGTGGACTTGACGCTGGACACACAGTTGTCGGCTGAACAGCGGGAGAATTTGACGACGATCAAAAAAGCCGGCGATATCCTTTTGAGTTTGCTCAATGATATTTTAGACCTTTCACGCGTCGAGGCGGGTAAAATTCAACTGGAGAATATCGAATTAAGTCTCTCTCATATTTTACAAAGTGTTTGTAAGGGGCTGGAGGTTTTGTCGCGCAATAAAAAGATAGAACTGGTGCGCCAGATCGATGCGGATGTCCCAGAAATTTTAATCGGGGACCCGGTACGGATCCGTCAGATTTTGGTCAATTTGATCAATAATGCGATCAAGTTTACATTTCAGGGGCAAATTACGACGAGCGTCAAAGTGCTTAAAATTTCAGATGGGATTTGCGAATTGCAGTTTTCGGTCAAGGATCAGGGAGTCGGGATTGCTCAAGATAAGCTGGATACCATTTTTGAGGCGTTTACGCAGGCGGATGCTTCAACCACGCGGCGATTTGGCGGCACGGGTTTGGGTTTAGCGATTTCTAAGCGACTAGTTGAGATGATGGGTGGCCGGATTTGGGTTGAAAGCCAAGAGTTTGAGGGAAGCACTTTTAATTTTACGGCAAAGTTCCGCATTGGGCAACAGCAAAAAGAGATCCCCGAGACTGTTGAGACGACTGTTTTGCCTGCTGCGGCAGTGGGCAAAAATTTGAAAATTTTGTTGGCTGAGGATAATTTGGTCAATCAAAAAATTGCGGCTAAGATGCTCGAAAAAAAAGGTTGGAGCGTTAAGGGCGCGGAGAACGGCAAGCAAGTCTTAGAATATCTTGAACAGGAAAAGTTTGATGTGATTTTAATGGACGCGCAAATGCCTGTCTTAGACGGTTTTGAGGCGACTCGTTTGATTCGTCAGGCGGAAAAAAAAACAGGCCAGCATATCCCGATTGTGGCTTTGACCGCGCATGCAATGCTTGGGGACAGGCAAAAATGTTTGGATGCGGGAATGGATGGGTATGTTTCTAAGCCAATTGACCGTCAAAAACTTTATGAAGCCGTCGAAAGTGTTGTTTAAAGTTAAATTAACCAAAGGAAATCCATGAGCGAAAAGATCGTTGATTTAGAAGAGGTGCTGGAGAGAGTTCAGGATGATAAAGAGCTGCTTCTTGAGCTTTTCGAAATTTTTACCAATGATTATGTGCAAAAAATGCAAACGTTAAAAACGGCGATTAGCCAAAAGAATTTTGAACTGGTCAAAGACATTATTCATTCGATCAAGGGTGCGGCGGGCAATATTTCAGCTAAGGCCGTCCATGCCAGTTGTGTCAAAATCGAGCAAGTTTGTAAAGATAAAGATATCGTCGCAGTGGAATCGGCTGTGCCTGTTTTAAACGAGAATTTTCGTGATTTGCAAATTCGTATCGCGCAAATCAAAAAAGAATTTGGTGCTTGATGAGGATTAAGAGATATGCGTAGTATTTTTATGTTGACGCTGATGATGTTTGCCCTCTTACTGGGGGCGTTTTATTATGCTTTTTATACTCCGTCTTTGGTACAAAAAGCGGCGCCTGCATTTCTTGAAAAGTATGTTAAAGAAGTGACGTTAAATTCTTTGCAAATTGCTCGTCAGTCTATAACGTATCCGGAAGTTTTGAGACTTTATGATATTAAGGCTGAATTTCAATGGCAAGGGCAAACTTATCAAATCCAAATCGGGGAACTTGATTTCTTGAATTTTCAATCTTTTTTGCACGATCAGCAGCAGGCTTTGCTTGAAGTTACGCAGCTTAGTATTCAGAGAAAAGATTTAAGTATTGCTGATGCAGCTTTGACGCTTACGGTTAATCTCGAGGACAAGGCATTCAAAAATTGTGACGTTTTTTTGCGTGATGGGCAAATAGAAATTACGCCGTATCGATTGACACATGTCCAAGGGCGTATTGCAGCCAGCAAAGAAAGTTTTAAAGTCTCTGAATTTAAAGCCCAAGCGTATGGTGGATCCGCTCGGGGGAATATTGAGTTGACATTTATTCCTAAAGTTTCGGAATCCGCTTTTGTGGAATTTAGCGATATGAAAGCTCAAGAATTAGTAGCGCTTCACAAGAGATTTTTTTCGCAAGTCAGCGGTGAATTTAGCGGGACGCTGCGCTTAAGCCGGGTTGAAGGTTTGATTGCCGTTCTGGCGATTTTTGCCGAAATTCCGCATGGTGGAACTTTGGGGAGAGCTTTTGTTAAGAAGCTCTCCGGTTACATCATTGAAGATGAAAGTCTTGAAAAAATAACGCGATTGGTTAAAGACAAAGGCACATTAGACTTTGATGATGCGAAATTCCGTATTTTAAAACTTAACGAAAATGTCGCCGGAGTTACGATTTCGCTTTTGAATAAAAAAGAAAATTTAAATATAAACGAAACTGTCAATATAGATATGGCACGTATTTTGCAAAAGTTTGATTGGAAGAAATAGTTGCCCATGCGTTCTGCACTTCTAGCGCTCTTTTTATTAGGGGCATTGGGTTATTATAGTGCGCTGACAAATCCTTTTGTGCACGACGACGTTGTTTTTATACTGCAAAATCCCAAGGTCCATACGCTTTCTGGCATCGGTGAAGTTTTTAATAAAAGTTCTTTTGCCCCCCAAAATATTAGCGTTGCAAATTCCTATTACCGCCCATTTTTAGATATCGTGTATCGTTTGGAATATGCGGTTTTTGGTGCAAATCCTCTCGGGTATCATTTGCTTAATATCGTTTTGCATTTTGTGAATGCTGTTTTGCTTTTTAAGCTGACTTTATGTTTGTCTCGTAGGGAAAACTTCTCGTGGGTGGCTGCAGTGGTGTTTTTGATTGCCCCGGTACAATCGGAGGCTGTCGCTTGCATTTCTGGGATATCGAATTTGCTTTTTGTTTTTTTTCTATTGGCAGCCTTTTTGTTTTATACAAAAATTGCTGACCAGAATCGTCCGTTGCGTTTAGCCTATGAGGCGGCAATTTACAGTGGTTCGCTATTTTTCTTCGGGTGCGCTTTGTTGTCTAAAGAGCAGGCGATTATTTTGCCCATACTTTTGCTTGCTTATGAGTTTTGTTTTCCCAAAATTGCCGCGCAAGGCAATAGCGGTTGGCGATTGCGGTTAGCCGGATTTTTAATTATCACCGGAGGATATCTTCTGTGGCGAAGGATCGTTATTGGGGCAGCGATTAACCCGTTTGTCAGTAATTGGGGCGAATTTTATTTGCGACTTAAATCGTTGCCGGGCATGATACTCAACCATTTGCAGAGCGTTTTTTGGCCATATAATTTGCATTATTATCGCAGCTACGACATACTCACGCCATGGGTTTGGCCTGCGGTTAGTTTTTTTCTTGTGGGAGTCATTTGTATTTTAATCTGGCAGGTTTTACCCAAAAACCGTAGGCCTATGTATGGTTTTGGATTAGGCTGGTTTTTTGTCACACTATTGCCGACGACGAGTATAATCCCTTTGGTCCATGAATATTCTTTGATTGCTCTTTTTGAACATTTTCTCTATTTGCCCTTAGCCGGGCTTTTGTGGAGCGTGCTGATTGCTTTAGATTATTTCTCGGATCAGATATTTTATAGAAACAGCATTGTGGTAAAGAAAGATTTTATTATGGCTGTTGTTGTTAAAGGTATCCTTTTGACTCAAGCCCAAACGCAGATCTGGAGAGGAGA
>JAYRHV010000381.1:0-1870 GCA_041907165.1 Candidatus Omnitrophota bacterium
CGGTCATGACAATCTTCCCGGCACGGTTACATTGATGGATAATCTGTTTTTGAATAATAGGGACTTCATATAAAGGCAGCGAAACGCCTAAATCGCCGCGCGCCACCAAAATCCCTGCGCAAGAGGCCATAATCTCGTCACAATGGCGTATCCCTTGGCGCTCTTCAATCTTGGCGATAATCAAAGGCTGATGGCCGGATGGGCTGATATGCTTTTTTAAATTTGCAATGTCCTTTGCGTTTCTGACAAATGATTGGGCGACAAAATCAATTTTATTTTTTAGGCAAAATTTTAAATCGACAATATCCTTTTGTGTCATCCCTTTAAATTGCAGACGGACATCAGGGATATTGATCCCCTTGCCTGACTTGACCACCCCACCGACAAAGACCTTCGTTTTTAAAATATTTTTACCGTGGCCAGTAACCACTAAAATGATTTTTCCATCGTCGATAAAAATATAGCTGCCCTTGTGGATTGCCCCTAAAGGGCCTGTGTAGTCAAAGGGCAGCTTATCGACGTCGCCTTCCATGTCCTGTTGAGTCAACACAACCGTCTGCCCTTTTTTGACCAAAACGCCTTGGTCTGCAAGTTTGCCAATACGCACACGATAGCCTTCTAAGTCGCCTAAAATCCTGATATGCCGACGGTACGCTCGGTTTAGTTCACGGACTTTATCGATCTTCTGCTGATGCTCGGCAAGAGAGCCATGCGAAAAATTAAGCCGCACAACATCCATTCCCGCGCGCATCATCCGCAATAAAACGCCCGAGCTTGCCGACGAGGGGCCCAAAGTACAAACAATTTTAGTTTTTGGCATATGCTTCCCGAATTTTTGAATTTTGTTTAAGCCAATCTTCTGCTAGTTTTTGCGCGATCAATTGCTGGACACTTTGATTTTTAAAATACCGCGTATGCGATACTCCAAAGCCGCCGGTGTTGACTTCTTGATCTATGTCAACCGCCGCATCATAAGCGTCGTTAAGGTTCTTAAGCGGATACGCAACCGGGTCGTCAAGATCAAAGATATTGATCCATTGTCCGTCCTTGCATTCAAGGCGAATCGGGCTCTTAAAAAGTTCAATGCCGTACTCAAGCGCAAAAAGCGCAATCGGCGAGCCCAAAGTAAAAAAATTACTCAAGAGAAACTGCTCGTGCAACGTGCCGTGGGCTTTAAGCTGGTCATAGACAAAATCAGATGAAATGACCGTTCCTAAACTGTGCGCGATGATTGACACATGTTGTTTCTCGCCCAAAGTCCTCCTATTATCTGCAAGAAGATCCAATCCCTGACGCAGACGTCCGTGGATCTTTGGATACGCATCGCTGTTTTTGTAGCCGATAATATCGCTGATCGCCTGCGCGGCAAAATCCGTACGCAGACGAAAAATCGGAGCTGTCAGAAACGAAAAAAATTTAGAGGCAAAAGCACGGAGGCCTTTGGGCTTGTGCTGTTTAAAACCTTTTTTTAAAAGTTTAGACAACTTATCTTGATTGACTGCCAAAACATCGTCCCAAACAATTTCACGGATCACGATGTCCGATGAAAAATCATCACTGGTTTTTAAAATATTCTGCAAAGCACCACTAAATTTATCCGTCAGCCCATGGATAAGCGGCTGCGCATACCCCGGCGAGGTCTTGCCGATCCCATGCACGATTATGACATTGATTTTTTTCATATCCATCACAGATTGCTTCGTCGCTGAAAAAACGCTCCTCGCAATGACACTTCCAAATAAAGAGGGACAGGCGCGATAAAAAAGCCTGTCCCTCTTTAAAATTACTTTTTATTAGCTTTTTTTTGTTTGCCGCTTTTTCCCTTATTCTTTGGTCCTGTATCTCCCATGTCAAACTCCTTTATGTTATC
>JAYRHV010000382.1:0-2364 GCA_041907165.1 Candidatus Omnitrophota bacterium
AGTTGAATGGGCCGCGCGGCACGGGCTATCGGCGCATGATTAAATTATGCCCGGCTGGACGAGCAGGCACGCCTGACGAGGTTGGCGTGGTTGGTGCGCTTCTTATGGGGCGTGACGGCACATTTATAACAGGCAGTGATTTTTTGATGGACGGGGGTGTGACAGCCTCGTATTGGTACGGAGAGCTTGCTCCCAAGCCATAGAAAGGATATAGAATATGGAAATCAAGCGAAACGGTTCACAAGCTTCTTCGAAAGGTCTTGCCGAATATTTCACAGGAACTGTGCGTGTGGATCCGTTATTTAACGCGCCTGCTCCGGCACGTGTTTTTGGTGCCAGCGTTACATTCGAACCCGGAGCAAGGACCGCATGGCATACGCATCCGTTGGGTCAAACCCTTATTGTCACATCAGGTTGCGGCCGGGCCCAGCGAGAGGGCGGCCCTGTTGAAGAAATTCGTCCCGGCGATGTGATTTGGTTTGCGCCGGGGGAGAAACATTGGCATGGCGCATCACCCTTCGTTGCGATGACACACATCGCTATTGTGGAAGTGCTTGATGGAAAAAGCGCCGACTGGATGGAAAAAGTTAGCGACGAGCAATATTTGGGGTAAAATATATTAAATAGATTCTCTTTTGGGATAATCAAAGGTATATGAATCAACGCGGGCTTGGAAAGTAGGTAAAAGATATGCATCCCAAAATTCAAATAGGACATGTCCATCTTAAAGTTGCTGATCTTGAACGCGCGATCAAATTCTATACGGACGTATTGGGATTTGATTTGACCACTCGCTTTGGCAGAAATGCGGCCTTTTTGTCCGTCGGAGGGTATCACCACCACATTGGTTTAAATACGTGGGAAAGCCTTGGAGGGCCGCAACCACAGCCGGGAACAACGGGATTATATCATTTTGCTATTCTTGTCCCTGACCGTAAGCAATTGGCGCGCGCATTAGGGCGATTGCTCGATCACAATTGGCCGATCGAAGGCGCCGCTGATCATGGGGTAAGTGAGGCTATTTATTTAAGAGATCCCGATGGCAATGGCATTGAACTTTATGTTGATCGTCCACGGGACCAGTGGCCACAAACCGCTGATGGCAAGCTTACAATGTACACACACCCGCTGGACCTTGATGGTTTGCTTAGAGAGTTGAAGTAAGTAAGCAGGGCCTAACCCTTTTTCCTTATTGACCCCTTGTCGCTGAATAAAAATCTTAAAAACTTCTTTCGATACCAAAAAAAAATAAAAATCTTTGAATGCGCCTAGATGTATTATAATCTCAAAGACGATGACAAAATCTTTTGAAAAGCGAACCTTATGAAAAAAATGTTCTAGAGGAGTATATTTCATGTCACTTAAAATACCACGTACGCTTTCAACCCAGCACCCGGACAATGTGACCATCCCTTTTTTTGCCAACCACTCGGTCCTCCGGGGGGATGACGAAATCAAAGAAGCTTTTTATGCATTTTCCAACCTTGGGGTCGAGGAGATCATGTGGGACGCCGAAGGCAAGGAAGCGGACGATTTTGTTATTCGAAAATTAATCACAGAGTATAAAAGTTTTTTTGCCAAAAACCGTATCGGCAAAGATGTTTTTATCAATATCCGGGTCCCCAACCCGCAGTATGAAAAAGCAGAAGCGAAGATCCTGCTTGAAACGTTAGAAAGTATCCCGCGTTCTTATGACACGGCAAAGCTCTTTTATGGGGATGGAGCTTATCCGCCTATTTTTGAAGTTGTGGTGCCTATGGCCGACGGAGAAATCATCAAAAGGATACGGGATTATTATAAGAATGTTGTGATCGGAAAAGAAAAATCGCATTTTGTCGACGGAGAAAGGATTACTGTCGGTGATTGGATCGGGGGCTTTGAGCCAAAAAATATCAATGTGATCCCGTTATTCGAGGACCTTTATTCTATGCTCAGTGCGGATGATACGCTAAGAGTATTTCTCAAGGACAGAAAAGTTGATTATCAACGTGTTTTTTTGGCGCGTTCCGACCCGGCGATGAATTATTCATCTGTCGCGGTTATTTTGGCCCTGCACATCGCATTGGACAAATTATATAAGCTGCAAAATCAAATCAATGTCCCGATCTATCCGATCTTAGGTTCGGGCAGTGCGCCATTTCGCGGGCATTTAACGCCTTATACCGTCGATTATATTTTAAGCAAGTATCCGAGTGTCGCGACGTTTACCATACAGTCGGCATTTAAATATGATTTTCCGGTAAAAGATGTCCAAAACGCTATTGAGTTAATCAACAAGACGCAATTAAAGCCGGCGGTTTGTGTTGAAAACCCCAAAGAGGTCTTAAGAATTATTAAAAAGATTTCCAAAGAGTATCAGAGGCA
>JAYRHV010000383.1:0-3125 GCA_041907165.1 Candidatus Omnitrophota bacterium
GGGTCTGGATTGTATTGAGTTTATCTTGGATTTTGCGTCAGCAGGCGTCAATCCGCTGCTGAGTGAAAAAGGAATTGCCGAAATAAAAGCTCTCACGCAAAAGACCAACGTCAAAGTTTTTACCATTTGCGCAGACTATTTTATGAGCTGCCCGCTTTTTGACGTTGATAAGGCCAGAAGAGACCAAAGCCTAGAGGTCTTAAAAACATTGCTGCGTCACGCAAAATTCTTGGGAGTAACCGACATCGTCATTCCTTTTGTCGACGAGTCGAGCATGCTAAAAAATTTTTCACAAATATCGGTTTTAAAGGAGACTTTAGCGCAGGCGATTCTTTTGTCTGAGTCGCTGGCAATCAATTTATCTTTGGAAACAGATTTACCACCTGAACAATTTTTAGAATTACTTCACTTTTTAAATTCAAAATGTATTAAAGTCAATTATGATACTGGCAATAGCGCCTCATGGGGATATGATGTCCGCAAAGAAATGGCAGCGTATGGGCCGTATGTTTCAACCGTGCATATTAAAGATCGAAAACACTTTGGAGGTTCGGTTGTTTTGGGGACGGGCGATGCGGATATTGGCTTGGCGATGGATGAATTTAAAAAACAAAATTATCAAAGTTATTTTATTATGCAGCCTTTTCGGGATGATGAGGGTGTTGAAATATTTAAAAAACAATTAAATTGGTTTAAACCACGTTTTGAGAAATATTATGAAAAAGATCGATCGTTTTCGCATTGACGGCAAAGTTGCCATCATAACCGGCGGCGCTGGCTTATTGGGGACAGAGCACGCCAAGGCTATTGCGCAGACCGGAGGAATTGCGCTGCTTTGGGATATCGATGCATCAGCCGCTAAAAAGCAAGCGGCCTTAATCGCCAAAAAGTTTGACGTAGCCGCTAAAGGCTACGGTGTTGATATCACGAACGCAGAGCAAATTAAAAATGCTCTTAAAAATATTTTAAAAGATTATGGTCGTGTTGATATTCTGATTAATAATGCGGCACGTGACCCTAAAGTTGATCGTTCCGCAAATCCCGCTTGGTCTCGGCTTGAAAATTTTAGTGTTGACTTCTGGGACAAAGATATCGCTGTGGGCTTAACCGGCGCATTTTTGTGCAGTCAAGTTATTGGGACTCACATGGCCAAACATGGCGGGGGAGTTATTCTAAATATCTCTTCAGACTTAGGATTAATTTCTCCGGATCAGCGGATTTACAAAAAGAAAGGTTTAGCAAAAGATCAACAGCCAGTGAAACCGGTTTCTTACTCCGTGGTAAAACATGGTTTGATCGGGTTGACAAAATATTTGGCTACGTATTGGGCAGAGGACAAAATCCGCGTCAATGCGATTTGTCCCGGCGGAGTTTATACCAATCAACCGGAAGAATTTGTAAAAAAATTAACCTCTTTAATCCCTTTAGGCCGAATGGCTCATAAGGATGAATACCACGGGGCAATTCAATTTTTGGTCTCTGACGCATCGAGCTACATGACAGGCTCCTGCCTTGTGGTCGATGGTGGACGATCGGTTTGGTAATAAAAAAACTATGGCTATTCAAAAAGCATTATTCATTGGTTTAGGTGGGATTGGTCAGCGCCATTTGCGTAACCTTATTACTTTGATGGGTGATAAAGTCGAAATTTTGGCCTATCGCGTCCGTAATTTGCCCCACACCATTTCTGCAGACTTATCAATTGTCGACGACAATTTAACCGGACGATATCCAATAAAAGTCTTTAATGATTTAGCCTTAAGTTTAGCGCAAAATCCTGATGTCGTTTTTATCTGTAACCCGACGAGCATGCATATTCCACCAGCCATTGAGGCTGCGAAAGCAGGCTGTCATATTTTTATGGAAAAACCCTTATCGCATTCTCTGGAGGGAATCGAAGAATTAAAATCACTGTGTAAAAAAAACAACCTGATCTTTTTTGTCGGTTACCAGCTGCGATTTCATCCCTGTTACAAATTATTTAAAAAACTCATCAACGAGAAAAAAGTGGGCTCTTTAGTCTCGGTTCGTGCCCAAGTCGGCGAATATTTGCCCGGATGGCATAAATACGAAAATTACCGGCAGATGTATGCGGCCAGAGAAGATTTAGGAGGCGGGGTTGTTTTGTCACAAATCCATGAACTGGATTATCTCTATGATTTGTTTAATATGCCCACCAAAGTTTTTGCGATGGGAGGAAAACTTAGCTCATTGGATGTTGACACCGAAGATTGCGTCGAAACCCTGCTGGAAATAAATTATCAGGGCAAAAATTTGCCTGTTTCTTTGCATATGGATTTTTTTCAACGACCGTTGGTACGCCAATGTACCGTGGTCGGTGAAGAAGGCCGTATCCTTATGGATTTTGTCAAGTTGGAAGTAGTTGTTGAAAGGCCAGACTCCAAAGATAATGAAGTTTTTCGTTTTGAAAATTTTCAGCGCAATGATCTATTTGTCGATGAATTAAAATATTTCCTTGAATGCATCGAAAAAAATACGCCGGCCTTGGTGACATTAGAGGACGGTTTAAAAAGTTTGCGCATCGCTTTAGCGATTAAACAATCGTTAAAGGAAGGTCAAGTTATTACTCTCTAAAAAATGAAAAATTTATTTAATAAAATAGATGCACGCCTGAAAACGAAATTGCAAAATATTTCCCTGATTGCTTTGGACTTTGACGGAGTCTTGACCGACAACAAAGTCATGCATGACCCAAATGGCCAAGAAAGCGTGTTGCGTTCCAGAGCGGATAGCCTTGCTATTGATCTATTAGACGAAAGCGGATTATATAACAAAAAATCCTATAAATCGTTGGCCCATAAGCTTGATATTGTCATCTTATCCCGAGAGCCGAATAAAGTTGTTTTGTCTGTTGCAAAAAAGATGCGAATCAAATGCCACAATTGTGTTTACAAAAAATGTGAAGCTCTTAAAAAAGAGGCTTCGCTGCGAAATATCGACCTTAAAAACGTATTGTTTATGGGCAATGATCTTAATGATTTTGAATGTATGCAATCCTCAGGAGTTAGCGTTGCGGTTGCCGATGCTATCCCACAAATTATTCATTGTGCCGATTATGTCACTTTACAAAAAGGCGGGCAAGGAGCGTTTCGCGAAGTTTGCGA
>JAYRHV010000384.1:0-8940 GCA_041907165.1 Candidatus Omnitrophota bacterium
GGCTAAGCGTTCCATATCATCCATTTGCATAAACTCACCCCAAAAAGGCATCTTAAGCAAGTAATATTCCCAGCTCAATTTACCCGATGATGAAGACAACAAATGCCTGATCCACGCGCTGACGTAAATCATGATGATTAAAAAAATCCACCACGTCTTGGATAAGACATTGCTGACAAACAATAATATTTGCGTAATCAACGGTAGCTGTTGGCCTAATTCACTAAACATTTCACTCAAACGAGGAACAACAAAAGCCAATAAAATAAAAACAGTTAAACACCCAACCATCAAAATTATCATCGGATAAATAGCGCCGCTGACTAATCGTGATTTTGTGTCCATTTCCTTCTCAACTAACCTCGTTAATCGGGCAAGAATTTGTTTGAGTTGTCCGCTTAATTCTCCTGCACTGATCAAGCCCGACCAATAAGAAGGAAAAATTCCCGGCTCGCCGGCAATGGCGGATGACAAGGTAGCTCCGTCTGAGACTTTAGCTAAAACCCGGCCTATCGCGTCACGTAAAATAGGCCGTGGGGTTCGTTTTTCAATAATTTGCAAAGCCCGTACAAGAGCAATATCCGCTTCAATCAGGTCAGAAAAACGCCGTAAAAAATCAGCTAAATCTTCTAAGCGAACCTGTCTTTTAGAATAAGAAAAAGTCCCCAGATGACTTTGCGTTCTTTGTTCATCGACCTCCAGAGGCACTAAGGTGTTATGTAAAATTTTTTGTACCGCCTCTTCTCTAGACTCAGCCTCGATTTCTCCATCGACTAAACCACCAACAGAATTCCGAGCTTTATAAATAAATTTCATAAAAACCCTTAAGTCGAATCATCGCGTGTCACGCGCAAAACTTCTTGCGCCGTCGTTAAGCCCTGACAAACTTTTTGCCAACCACTTTTACGCAGAGGAATCATCCCTTGTTTTAGAGCTTGTGTACGAATATCCTGCGCAGAAGCCCGCCCTTGAATCAATTTACGAATTTCATTGGTAACAATCAAAAATTCATAAATCGCCAACCGGCCGCGAAATCCCGTCATCTGGCATAGTTCACAACCAACCTCTTGATAATAACCTGTTGAAGAAATTTCCGATCTCTCAACACCAAAGGCCGTTGCTAATTCTAAAGACAAAGATGTAGGTTTTTTACACGACGGACAAAGAACGCGGACTAATCTCTGGGCAATAAAACAGATCACCGAGCTGGAAATCAAATAGGGTTCACAACCAATATCGATAAGCCGGGCCGCGCCGGATGAAGCATCATTCGTATGAATGCTAGAGAATACTAAATGTCCGGTTAACGCAACCTGTACAGCTATCTCAGCGGTTTCTCGGTCACGGACTTCGCCGACCATCATAATATCAGGATCGTGACGTAAAATCGAACGCAGGCCATGGCTGAAGGTTAACCCAATTGATGGATTGACTTGAATCTGTGATATGCCTTTAAGCTGAACTTCAATGGGGTCTTCAATAGTGATGATCTTATGTTCAGGACGATTAAGTCTCGACAAACACGAATACAATGTCGTCGTTTTTCCACTGCCCGTTGGGCCAGTGACAAAAATAAGCCCATGAGGATAACACAAAAGCTTTTCAAGAACGACAAGATCTTGCGGCGCAAAACCTAATTCCGCTAAATCCCGCAAACGATCCTTCTCTAAAACACGCAACACCAAACTCTCACCCCAAGTTGTTGGTAAAAAAGAAATACGCAAATCTAAAGTCTGAGTTCCAGCCAAGACATTAAAACGGCCGTCTTGCGGCAGACGTTTTTCCGCAATATTCAATCGAGACAGAATTTTGATACGAGAATTAATCGCGTCCTTAAAATGTCGAATCTCGGGCGGCACCGGAGCATCATGTAAAACACCGTCAATACGATAACGGACCCGCAGATCATTTTCATACGGTTCAAAATGGATATCCGTGGCGCGATTACGACAGCCTTCTAAAAGGATCTGGTTGACGAAACGAGCGATGGAAGCTTCACTTTGCAGATCAGCAATATTCTCTACAACCGGGCTTGATTGAGTAGTCGCTGCGTCTTTGCCTTCCAACATGCGCGCGATTGTTTCTGCACCCAGACCATAATATTGGCGTATTCCCTCAAAGATATCCGCCTCAATAGCCAAAGCAAAACGGATCCTTTTGCCAACAATGCTCGTTAACCCGTCGAGATTATTGATATTTGCCGGATCAGCACTGGCAACGACTAACTGATTGTCCTTAAATTCGATGGGGAGAACTTTAAAATATTGTGCGGCCTGCGCAGGAAGCAAGGACAAAACTTCGGGAGGAATTTCAAGCGCAGCGCAATCGACAAAATCAACATTTAACTGTCGGGCCAAAACACGATAAAGCACTTGCGGATTCTGTTGGAACTTGGATCTTAAAAGGATTTCCGCCAGACCACCGCTAACACGTTCCTGTTCTTTTAAAGCGGCTTGCAATTCTTCTTCTGTTATCAATTTCTCGGCGATAAGAAGTTCGCCTAAGCGGATATGCTTATAGGCAGGAAGAGCTGTCATTGCAAAGATTTAGACCTTGTTTTCGCTATATTTTGTTCAGTTGGAATACCGCCAGATACAATACGTGGGGTTAAAAAAATAACAAGCTCTGTTTTACGGGTCAAATGGTCTTTATTGCGAAACGCCCCGCCAATAAGAGGAATGCTCCCTAGGACAGGAATACGCGAATCCGTATTGATTTTTTCATCTTTGATCAGGCCGCCAATGACGATTGTCACCCCATCTTTTACCAAAACAGTGGTTTCAGCCTCGGAAGTCTCTACCACAGGGATTGTATTATTATTGCTGGTTGTGACATTACGAGTCACGGCGCTGACTTCAGGCTTAATCTTTAATGTAATAAAGCCATCCTTATGGACCGTCGGCGTAACATAAAGTTTGACACCAACTTCAATAAAATTGACTGTTTCAGCTGTTGTCGTTGGACCCGACGAAGGCGTTGTGGTCGTCGATGTCACATAAGGTTGGGAGGACCCGATCAAAATCTTGGCTTCCTGATTATTAATGGCCATAATGTGCGGATTAGAGAGATTTTCCGTCTTTCCAAAAGTCTCAAGCGCTTCAATCATCGCATGATAATTATCATCCGTCAGTGTCCCAATGCTCATACGTCCATGTTTTTGCGTGGAGCCTAAAATATCAAAATTGCTGTCGAGCTTAAAATCATGCGCACTCTCTAAAATCGTCTGCCAGTCAACTCCCATTTGGAATTGGTCGCTCAAAATAACCTGAACGATTTTCGCTTCGATAGCGACTTGTTCTTCTTTAACGTCAAAGGCACTGATCATCTGCCCAATTTCACGGATCTTATCCGGAACATCGGTGACCGAAATTTTGTTTGTCCGTTTATCAAACCGCATGGACCCGACAGTAGGCGTCAGAATCAAATTGATCCTCTCAGAGAGATCTTCCGCCTTAGCATACGTCAGATCAAAAACTTTCGTCATCCGCGGGACGTCGATCTCACGAATAAAAGCGACCATATCCAAAATATTCTCAGGCAGATCATTTAAAGAAAGCGTGCCGCTGCGCGCATCGGCCAAAACAACGCCACCGGGACTTTTCATCCGCTCAAGCATCGGGACGACTTCGGCGATACTAATATAGTTTAACTTCTGTAAAATTGTTTTGTTGATCTTAAAAAACTTGTGCCCATAGGTCTTTTCATAATCCGCACCCGTCATGATGTGAACAAGCTTATCTTCTCGAACATAGGCCAAATCATTTGTTTTGGCGATAATATCTAAAACATCCTGCGCCGATACACTCTTAAGGTACAATGTGACCTTACCATTTACACTGCTGCTGACAACAATATTAAGCCCGCTTTTTTGCGAAACCATCTTAAGAACATCGGTAATATCCACATCTTTTAAATCTAATTCATCGATGAGCGCTGTGTTTTCCTGCTTGCCTTGATCACTTACAGGCACCTGCGGGATATCCGGGTCTTTTGCGGATGTTGCTTGCATGGCAGGCTGCAAAGCTGGTTGTTGTGCAACTGCCAGTGAAGCATGGCCCAAAACAAACGCGACTAAAGCAATGCAGGCATTGTTTTTACATCGCATGGTCAAAAATGATACGGCAAAATATTTCACTTTTTAATCAACTCCACCGTTTGCCCATCAAGATTAAAAATCACTTGATTGCCCCTTATATCAACCAACGTCGCTTTGTCTAAAAGGTCCTTGCGATGAAGAAAAAACGTCTTCATGCTTTGTGTATCTTGAATAATCGCCTGTGGATTTTTGTCTAAAATAATACCCTGAACAATATAACGCGTTGTAAAATCGATCCCAGCCGACGTAGTGTTTCCCGTCGGTATAGAAGAAAATATCGGTTGCATTGACCCTAGATGAAAAATGTCCCTAGCCCCCAGAAGGTCCAGATAAAAAGTTAAAGGCTTAGATTCTTGAGTTAACCCTTTATCAAATGCGTCGACATTATTTTTTTTAGTAATCTTAGGCTCATTCATGATGAATACTGTTTTTTGATAACGAAAAATAGCAACGCATAAAGAAAAACAAATCACAACGGACAAAATTATCTCAACTATCCAAAAAGCTGAAGTCTGCCACTTCAAAAGCCATTTCATAAAACCCATATTAAATTTATTTGTCATTAATCCGTACAACTGTCGTGTAATTAGCATCCTAACATCTGCTATTATAAAAAATTATAGAGACAATTTGAACAAACACAAAGCAAAAAAGCTCTTTTAGAACATCTTCTTTATCCGCCAGAGTGCATCTTTTCGGTCAAAAAAGCAAGGTCCCCGCCATGGCGATAACGTACCATGCCGCAGATGCCAACGACCGTAAAAATTACGCCTACAGAGACCAAAATCCAAAACGCGTCTACCCGTTCGGCCAACCATGAGCTGATAAGCATCGAGGTCAAAAAAGCCAGATGAATGACAATCTCAAGGCTGCTAAAAACTTTTCCGCGCATCGCTTGATCACTGGCGACATGCACGATGGTGTTAGACGCAATAAAAATCGGGCCGATAACAATCCCTAAAAAAAAGGCCAATCCGGCTGCCAAAGGGATACTGGGATACTGCGCGACCGTCGTCGAAAAGACTATGACCATAAGCCCGCCGGCAATAAGGCTTAAGAAAATCGTCCTCGACCAGAGGACTTTTTTTCCCCAACGCCCATAAAGCAGCGCGCCAATAAAAAGTCCAGCGCCCAAACAAACAGCCAAAACCCCTAAGTCGCGCGTAACTGTATTAAAAGCTTTTTGAATAAACACAATAATGACCACATACACCGCTCCGGCGGCGGAGAGCAAAATAAAAAACATGTTCATCACAAAACGAATTTGCCGCTGGCTAAAAAGATACTGCAATCCTTCCTTGATCTCGACAAAAAAAGATTTTTCAATTGCTAAAATCTCTTTGCTTTTATTGATCATATTTTTTTTACTCAAATCAATTTTAAACTTTGAGCGCATCGACATGATCAAAAGCGCAGAAAGAAAATAGGTCGCCGCATCCCCCATAAACCCTGCCCTAGCCCCAACTTTATCGACGAGAAATCCCCCCAACGCGCAACCTAAAACGAAGGCAAGCATGCCAGTTGTCGTCAAGAGTGAATTGGCCATTAAAATGTTTTCGGAAGGAACAAGCTCCGGGACAATAGACATTTTGGCCGGAACATAAAAACGACTAAAGCAAAAGATCAAAAAAACGACAATATAAATTCCGATGATCGAGTGCTTATAAATCAAAAAGAAAGGGATGACCAAAACTAAAAATCCACGGACCAAATCGCAGACAAAAAGGGTCTTACGTTTGTCCCAACGGTCCACATATACCCCAGCTACCGGCCCGACGAGAAAGACAGGGATGATCGTAAATGACAAAAGTTTAGCTAAGCTATACGCTGAACCGGGCTGGCGCTGTGCGATCAGGCCGATTAAGGCCATTTGATTTAACCGATCCCCAAACTGCGAGATCAGCTGCGCCCACCATAAGCGCATAAAATGTTTGTTTTTTTTATCGAAGATAAATTGGAACATGGAGCCTTACGGTTTTTCGCCGCGGCGCGCCATATCAGCCAAATGAGACGCCGAAAGCCGGTCAAGTTCATCGGGCCCAGATTTAAGGGACAACAGCCGCTCGTACAAATTTATCGCTTTATCGCGCTCTCCTAACATTTGATAAGTAGAAGCTAAATTAAACAAGGATTCCTTAAAGTTGCCGTCTAAGGCAATGGCTTTTTCATAATAGACGACCGCTTCTTTCGGGTCGTCTAATTTTGAATAAATCACGCCCAAGCTGTGAAAAATCCTCGGATCATTAGGATATGTTCGAGCTAATCGGTCATAGCGCGAGACCAAGAACAACAGCGTCGACTTGACATTACCATCAAGCAAAGTTTGGAGATTCCCCGGATCGCGGACCTTATCATACTCGCGCAGACCTTCCCAAAATTTGCCCTGATCGCAGAGCGACTTGCCTAAACCAATACGCGCGCGGTTATTCATCGGTTCAACCTCAAGCACTTTACGAAAATTGCTTTCTGCCAGATCGAAACGATTATGTTTGGCATACGACAAAGCCAGCGAATTACGGATACGCGTATTAGAAGGGTTAATCTTAAGAGTACGCTCAAACATCGCGACTTCATTGCTTGAATAAATATTGTATTCAATGGTCATCAGAATCAAAAAAAGTGAGAAGCCAATAGCCCCAAACCGAATCATGAATCCGGAAATATTCTTCTGCTTGATGCTAACGTTTTGGAAATATTCAAAAGCAAGCATCGCGAGAATAAAAATCCCAACACTGGGTGTATAAAGAAAATGTTCGGCGGTTGAAATGTACCCCGGTTGAACTCCAACCGTTGTCACCAGCTGAGACACCGGCAATAGTTCAATAAAAAACCAGCTGATACAAAATGCCTGCAATCGACTTATGCTTTTGCGCATTATCCACAGGGCTGTGGCCAAAAAACAAAAAAATAATACCGTTAAAATCAAATCCGTATTTAAAAAACTCACAAAAATCGGCCGTGAACGGTCAAAGTACAAGTCCACAGGATAAACAAAAAGACGAAAATCAGTTATAACGCTTCGTAAAAAAGAAAGAAAACCCAAAGCCAATTCATTTGCCGAACGCCACGGGAATGTTTTAGTTATACCTAAGGTATGGCGAACCCATAAATATACAGCTACGACGGCAGCGTAAGGGACAAAGGTAGTAAAAAGTTTAGGGATTGTAAAACTTTCTTTGCGTTTGATAAAAAAAATATAGCTTAATAAAACCAGCGGCAGAACGCCGGCGGATTCCTTGCACAAGAGTGCTAACGCAAAAGCGATCAAAGAAAGATAAGAAAAATACTTCTTCGAGTCAGCGTTGATAAAAAAGTAAATACAAGCAAACCCATAAAATGCGCAGAGAATAATAGCGCGTCCGGGGATATTGGACACCGCCTCCCATTGGATCGGATGCAGTGCAAAGACAAATGCCGAGCCTAAAGCGATTTCCCGTCTGGCAGTTAACGAAAAAACAATCGCAAAAACCCAAAAGGCGTTGAGGATATGAATGACAATATTATCAATATAATACGCAAAAGGATTGAGCTTAAAGAAATGGTACTCCTTCATGAAACTGATCGTCACCAGCGGCCGATAATAAGATTCGTCACCAAAAAATGCACTGGTCATGATTTTGGGAATGTTGCGAAAGCTGCGAATATTTTCGTTGCGGACAATCGAATAGTCATCATCCATGGTCTTAAACGACCCATTGACGCTAAAGGAGTATACAAAAAATGTTGTCGCGACAAGCAAAAGCAAGCCGATTATGGTTTTTTGGACATCCGTCATTTTTGATTCTCCACGCGTTTAAGGTATTTGCCGACAGACATTAAAGCAAAATCGCCGGGAAATTTCTTCTGGGCATCCGACAAGACAGCATGCGCTTGACTAAAATTACCAGTTTGGATATGCACATGGATAATGTACACATACGCAAGGGCCAACTGCGTATTAAGCTTAAGCGCTTGCAAAGCATAGTTAAGCGCTGACGCATAATCTTTTTTGATAATAAAATTCCTTGAAATATCCAAATAAATCTCTGCAAACCCCGGATAAAATCTGCGCGCTTTCTCTAAATAATCAATTGCAACATCAGGGTCAACAGACGCTTTCCCTAAAAGATGATAGGTCATGAATTTTTCTTTGTCACTCGAAATAAAAGGATTATTCAGATCAACTTTAAGGTGTTGTTGCAGATATTTCACAGCTTCACGAAAATTTCCGGCTTGGTAGTAGTCTAGACCCAAAATCCAGTATGGGCGCGAACTGTCAGGATAGCGGCGGATCATTTCGTGGCAAGCGACAAAATTATTTTTAAAAAATGCGTTATTGGCAACAGTTAAGGCTATCAAAAGGCCAATCAACGCAGTTTGCATCAAAAAGCTGATGTTAAGCACAAAATTCTTTCGATCTATCCATCGGGCCAGAGACTGAACAAGAAGCGCTGCCAGCAAGAAAAAACCAACCGACGGCAAATACAAAAAACGAAATGCCATAGGATTAAGCAACGGAAAAAATCCGCTTGCCGGAAAGTAAATGACAAAAAACCACAGCACCCCAAAAGTCACAATTTTGTTTTTCTGATAAAAATAAACGCCAAAAAACAAAGCGAACAAAACTGTCCAAAGCGGCAAAAGAAGTTCCCAAAAACTAAGAGGAAAAACCGGCGGAGCATACAACGGAGGCAGAACAGAAACTTTCCACGGAAAGACAAGCGCCTGAATATAATACCCCAAGATTTTGAGCATCTGCACGACTTGGGCTAATCCATGCAAAGCTAACGGCACCTGTTGTAAATAAAACGCGTTGGGAATCAGGATAAAATAAACGTAAAGATAAAAACCGCTGATTGTCGCCA
>JAYRHV010000385.1:0-4684 GCA_041907165.1 Candidatus Omnitrophota bacterium
AAATAGCCAAAGTGGGCGACCAATTGGTGATGTTGGTTTTGTTAAGCAACTTGAGTCTGTGACTGGAAGAATTCTTGTAAAGCAGAAGCCGGGACCTAAGGTGGAATCGAGATAAGGTTACGTCGTGTGTCCCCAAATTCCAGAGATAAGGTTACGTCGTGTGTCCCCAAATTCCCACGTCGTGTGTCCCCAAATTCCATAGGGACAACCGGTTCGCAGGCCTATCAGTTGTCTAAAAGCGACTTTTTCCCCCAAGACGAAATAAAATCACCATCACAACAAACCAGATCGCATATTTTAAGTCAAGGGTTACCAGATTTTTCAACATCTAAATAAAGTTCAAAACAGGGGGAACACTTCTTTTGAGATTGCCTCTTAGGACACCCGCTAAACCTTTAAGATTCGCTTAATTCTTCGCTGCATTTGACAATAGCCTCGGTATGTATTAATATTTAATACAGGAGGTAATTGATATGCGTAATATTGTTTCTGTTAGTCTACCGGGGGCAATTCTTAAGAAGCTTGAAAAAGAAGCAAAACAAGAAGGGGCTTCCCGTAGTGAAATTATTAAACGGTCTTTGGCACGCTATTTTTTTTCACATGATTTAGCTCGAGCAAGAAATCGTGCGATGAGCGAACTTGCCAAGAAGGGTATCGTTTTGACTGATGAGGATGTCTTTAAAATCGTATCATGAAAATATTTTTGGTCGATACAAATGTGGTCGTCTCAGGCTTGATTGCCAAAGGAATATGTTTTGAGATTCTTGAGGATTTAATTTATTCACACACGCCTTTAATTACACCGTATATATTCGCCGAGTGCCAAGACGTTTTACTTAATAAATTCCATCTCTCCAAACCTGCGATTAAATCATTGCTGGGAGTGGTAGACCGACATTTTAAAAAAGCTGTCAGCTCAACAAAACTCCTCAATGTTTGCCGCGATCCTAACGACAACCAAATATTGGCCGATGCTTTAATCAATAAGGTAGATATAATCCTTACTGGGGATAAAGATCTGCTTACGATAGAAGTTTATCAGGGCATCCGGATTATTAGTCCAAAAGACTATTGGAAAATATGACAAAAACGTAAATGTTGCCACGAGAGTTTAGCGCCTAGCGCAGCGCCTTTTATAAAATATGAAAAAATATCTCATCACAATTGTTTTTTTATCCGCAAGCTGCCTTGTGTCTGCTTTTGCGGATAAAGGGTTAACTCCATCGGACTTTTTTGATTTAAAGAATTGGAAATTGCAAATTCCCGGGCCTCGTGAAATAAAGGATTTGAAAGGATATTCTTCAGCTGACTTTTATTTGAATGATAAAAATGAAATTTGTTTTGAGCTGGATGCCTCCCAAAAGGGGACAACGGCTCATACAAAATATGTGCGCAATGAATTGCGGCATATGAAAAACTGGAAAATTACCCAAGACGAAAGGATTAACGCTGAATTAAGAGCCGTTTCCCATCTTCTGCCGGATAAGCTGACCGTTTTGCAAATTCATGGCATTGGCAACGAGGGAGAAGATATTCCGCCATTATTAAGGGTAGCGATAAATCAAGGCAGCTTGGTTGCTTTTGTAAAGACAACTGATAAGGGGGACAAGACGGGTTCTTATGTATTAGAGCGCAATATTGGTGAGGATTATTTTAAAATCAGTGTAGCTGTAAAAGACTGCAAACTTATCATTTCCGTTAACGGGATGGAAAAATTGAACAAAGACATTTCCTATTGGAAGCATCTGAATTATTTTAAGCTCGGGGCATACCCGCAGGCGCAACAGGGAAGCGTAAAAATAGAAGTTCGCCAATTGTCTGTTGCCGGACATTAATAAATCGATATTGCTTTAATCTCATATTTGCGCTAATCTTAAAGTACATAGGCAGTTTTTATAGGAAGGTTTTCAATGGAGTTTCGCAGGTTTAAAAAATTTTTAAGCGCTTTATTGCTGGTGCCAGTGGCCACGCTTTTTTTGGCTTGCTGCTGTCTTAAAGCGGATGCGGCGCTTAAGAAATCCGCTTGTGCCTCTTGCCCTGTGCAAAAAAATTCCAATCATCAAACCGATTGTCCTCATGCAAAAATCAAGGCTGTTGTTGACGCTGATTTGTCTGATCTCAAAGTTGTCAAGGTCAGCTTTGTCTTGGCTGTTTTGCTCGACGCAAAATATTTAGTCCTGCCGCAGTTGACGCAACATTTAGCTTTTGTTGCATTTGACACATCCCAGCAGCATTCTTCGCTTTTTGCGCAAAATCCTATTCTCCGACTTTAATCCGTTTTTCCATTTTGTTTTAAGCAATCTCTTGATATCTTAAGAGTATGTATTTTAAAAATGGAGGAACGTATGTCTAAATTTTGGTTTATTCTAGGGTTTGTATTATTGGCGTTTAGCGTCAATTTATTGCCAGCACAAGCGTTGCCCAAAGAAATTTATTATTGCCCGATGCATCCTTCCTACACAAGTGACCGTCCCGGCACTTGCCCGATTTGCAATATGAATCTGGTTAAAAGGGAAACGGGACTTCCCCAAAAAATGAGCGTCAATGAGGACCATGCGGCAATCAAGCTCGACGCACAAAAGCGTCAGATGATCGGTGTTAAAACAGCGCCGGTTGAAAAAAAAGAAATATTTAGGACCATACGAGCGTTTGGCAAAGTGGCCCGCGACTCGCGCTGGGTTTATGCGCAGGTTTTTGAATATGAACGCCCCTTTTTGTATACCGATGAATCGCCTTTGGTCGGACTCCATCATAAAGCGACTGTCGAGATTCCCGCTTTGCCGGGCAAAATATTTAACGGAAAAGTCCGTTTGATTGAGCGCGATATGGATCCTCTCACGCGCACAACACTCGTACGCATTGCCCTTGATGATTGGAACAAATCGTTAAAACAGGATATGTCCGCCAATGTCAATATTCAGATCGATCTTGGATCATCGTTTGTCGTCCCACAAAGTGCGGTATTAGACACTGGGGTTCGCCAAGTGGTTTTTGTTGATCAGGGTGACGGTGTGTTTGAGCCGCGCAGCGTCGTTGTCGGCGAAAAAGGCGACAATGATGTCCAAATTGTCAGGGGCCTTAAGCAAGGTGAAATGGTTGTTGTCAGCGGCAACTTTTTGATTGATTCAGAAAGTAGGCTTAAAGCTGTTTTACAAAACGCGGATTTACAACAAACAGCGCCGGAGGAACACCATCATGGACAATAAATTTAGAAATATTGCGCGGGTTTTGTCTGTGCAAGCTACAGCCACCCGCTATGATGGAGGGATTTTTTATGGATTCTAATCCTCGCGAAGGGGTAATTGAAAAGATTATTGATTTTTCGGCCAAAAATAAATTTATTATAATCATGCTGGTTATCGCGGCCATGGTTGCGGCGGTGTGGTCGATTAAAAATATTCCGCTGGATGCGATTCCGGACCTTTCGGACACACAGGTCATTATCTATTCACGCTGGGACCGCAGTCCCGACGTCATCGAGGATCAGGTGACGTATCCGATTATCACTGCTCTCTTGGGTGCGCCTAATGTTAAGGCGATACGCGGGTTTTCGGATTTTGGGTTTTCGTATGTGTATGTGATTTTTAACGACGGGACAGACATCTATTGGGCGCGCAGCCGCGTACTGGAATATTTAAGTAAGGTCAGCGCATCTTTACCATCGGGCGTCAAGACGCAGATCGGCCCGGATGCCACGGGGGTTGGCTGGGTCTTTCAGTATGCGCTTGTCGATCAATCGGGAAAACACGATTTGCAAGAGTTGCGTAGTTTTCAGGATTGGAACCTGCGTTTTCATTTGCAAAGCGTGCCCGGCGTTGCCGAAGTTGCCTCCATCGGCGGCTTTGTAAAACAGTATCAAATCACTGTCGACCCCAATCGTTTGGCCGCGTTTCATGTGAGTTTGCCAACGGTCATTGAAGCGGTGCGAAAAGGCAATAAAGAAGCTGGCGGGCGGCTGTTGGAATTTTCCGGCGCCGAGTATATGGTACGCGGGCGAGGGTATGCCAAGTCCGTCGATGATTTTAAAAAAATCGTTGTTGCCCTTGATTCAAACGGCACGCCGGTTTTACTTGGAAATCTGGCCAATATTGCTATTGGCCCAGACATTCGTCGGGGTGTGGCGGATTTAGACGGGATCGGGGACACGGTCGGCGGCACGGTCATCATGCGTTTTGGCGAAAACGCTTTAAACGTGATTAACCGTGTAAAACAGAGAATTAAAGAATTGGGTCCGTCTTTGCCGCCGGGGGTTGAAATTAAAGTTGTTTACGACCGATCTGACCTTATCAAGCGGGCGATTGACACGCTCAAGCATCAGCTTATTGAAGAAATGATCATTGTCAGCTTGGTGATTTTGCTTTTTCTCTGGCATTTCCCATCGGCGATTATTCCAATTGTCACGATTCCCATTGCGGTTTTGTTATCGTTTATTCCGCTTTACGGGATGCGGTTGACCTCGAACATTATGTCGTTGGCAGGCATTGCGATTTCTATCGGCGTTTTAGTCGACGGAGCGATTGTCGAGGTAGAAAACGCGTATAAACGTTTGGAACAGTGGATTGCGGGGGGGCGAAAAGGCGATTTTCACGCGGTGCGCTTATCTGCGCTTAAGGAAGTCGGCCCGTCGGTGTTCTTTTCTTTGCTCGTTATTGCGGTGGCGTTTTTGCCGATTTTTACACTGCTC
>JAYRHV010000386.1:0-4381 GCA_041907165.1 Candidatus Omnitrophota bacterium
AGCGGGCTGTCCGGACAAGCGGCGAGCATGTGCAAAATCCCGACGCTGGAAAATGATTTTCCCTGATGTATTTTTGAGAGTCCCTCGCGAAGGACAATGCTGGAGGCCGGATCAATATAAAGCCGGCTTGTGCATTGGCCAAAAGAGGTCGCATGAAATCGAAAACCATTTTTTTCAATAAAACCTTCTTTAGACAAGAATTCAAAAACATCACCAATCGTATCGAGCAAGTTAGGGATAAGCCGCTGATGCGAAAGAAAAGTGCGAGAAAGAAATTCGAAAGTATCATTCATGTCATGCACGTACCCGCCGGCAATTGACGCTAAAATATGAAAGCGAAGTGCGGCTTGGCTCCCTAGTTTTGAATAAATGGGCTCGGGGCTTGCTTTGATGTAGCGGTCAAAAAGCGCTTTGGTTTCTCCCAATGTTTTAGACAATAAGACGGCCTCGCCGTATTTGTCAAATTGAGGCCGGCCAGCGCGGCCTGCGCACTGTTTATATTCACTGACGGGGATAAACGAAGAGCCTAAACCGCTTTCAAAGCGTTTGACATCGCGCATGATAACACGTCGGGCCGGAAGATTAACACCGGCGGCCAAGGTCGGCGTTGAACAAATGACTTTCAAAGAATTGTTTTTGAAACTTTGCTCAACGAGTTTGCGCTGTTGTGCTTTTAAGCCTGCGTGATGAAAAGCACACCCATGCTTAACAACGTCAGCTAATTGGCGGCAAATTTTGGTTGCGCTCACGGGATTCCCAACGATTTGTTCTGCGATTATACTAAGTTCTTTTTTTTCATCGCTGGTCAGCAGTTTTGCAACAGTAGCGCAAAGTTCACGGCTTGAGGATTGACTGGATTTGCGTGAATTGACGAAGACCAAAACCTGCCCTTTGGATTTTATAGTGTCTGATGTCAATTTACTGATATTCTCCTTTGCCTCTTCCTTAATCTCTCGGGCAGCAGAGTTGTGAAATTGTATTTCTTCATTGTAGTAAACGCCTTCTCTAAGCGGAATCGGCCGCCATGTGCTTAAGAGAAGTTCTGCACCCAGCCAGTCGGCCATACTTTTGGCATTGCTTACCGTCGCACTCAAGGCAATGATTTGCGCTTTGGGGTTTAGCTGGCGTATCCGTGCAATGAGAATTTCTAAAGTAGGCCCGCGGCTATCGTCATTTAGAAAATGGATTTCATCAATGACGATAACACTTAAGCTGTCGATAAGCCATTTGGCACGGGCGCGCAGAAGGCTGTCAACTTTTTCGGCGGTAGCTACAAGGATTTGGTTGCGGCTTAAAACTTGGTCGGATGTGTCGCTGTCACTGCTGGCTAAGCCGATCGTGATTCCAAGCGAAGCATATTTATTTTGAAAATCTTCACATTTTTCACTGACCAACGCTTTGAGCGGAGCGATATAAAGACAGCGACCGTTGTTGAGTAAAATACTTTTGAGCATACAAAGCTCTGCGATCAAAGTTTTTCCGGCAGCGGTAGGGACCGACAAAAAAATATTTTTCCCTCTAAGCGCACCTGAGATGATCGCTTCTTTTTGGGGAGGGTAAAGCTCGGTAATTCCTTGGGCTACAAAAATGTCTTTGAGCGTCTGTGGGAAGTGGTGCTCGGCTAAGAGGTCAGGTAAATTCACAAATGGGCCTTTAAAAAGTGAAGTTATTTAACTTATCTTTTGCAGGGATGATATATAATTAATCCAAAATTTTGCACTAACGGACATTGCTCAAAGACTCTTCTGGTACAAAAAGAATTGCAAAATCATACTAAAATTATCTTATCACATGCGAAGTGTCATTCAAAGAGTTAAACAAGCAAGCGTCAACGTTGACCACCAAACGCTTGGCAAGATTAGTTTGGGTGTCCTAGTTTTATTGGCGATATCCGTTGAGGATACACAGCAGAGTCTCGAGTGGATGGTCAACAAGATTTCGGAATTGAGGATTTTTGATGATGACAACGGCAAGATGAACCTATCCGCAAGACAAGTCAATGCAGAATTTTTGGTTGTTTCTCAGTTTACTTTATTAGGCGACTGTGCCAAAGGGCGCCGCCCGTCATTTGATAAAGCCGCAGAACCCCAAAAGGCCGAGGATTTTTATAATCGTTTCGTTGAAAAGTTGAGGCAAAGAAATTTTAAAGTCGAAACCGGGAAGTTCCGTGCGCAGATGCAAGTTTCGCTTATCAACGATGGGCCAGTGACACTGGTCATTGATAGTCCACAGCAAATTTAGTTATGATCACTCTGATTGATACCCACGCCCATTTAGACCATGTCGAGAATTTAGACAGCGCTTTAGCGCAAGCTATGGATGCCGGCGTTTCTGCGGTTTTGGCCGTTAGCACCGATCTTAACGCGATGAAAAAAAATTTAAGTATTAAGAATCAATATGAAAAAATATTTTCACCAGTATCTAAACACCAGCGTCCAGCGTCTAACGTCCAACTGCCAATGTCTAACCCTCAACCCCCAATCCCTCGAATAAAGATTTATCTTGGGCTAGGCATTCATCCCGGTGAAATTAAGGCAGAAGAACTAGAAGAATCGTATGCGTTTATGCAAGAGAATATTTCTCAGGCGGATGTTATCGGCGAGATCGGTTTAGATTTCTGGTACAAATGGGTGCGCAAAGATGATCAGAAGAAAAACGAGCAGAGAGAAGTTTTTCGCCGTCAGTTATCTTTGGCTAAAAAGCATAACAAACCTGTAGTTGTGCACGCGCGCGGAACGTGGAAAGAATGTTTTGAAACGGTTAGAGAATTTGGGATAGCAAAAGCCAATTTTCATTGGTACAGTGGCCCTGTAGATGTTCTTGAACAAATAATAAAACACGGCTATTATGTTTCGTCTGGCCCGGCTTTAGCTTTTAGCCCGCAGTCGAGAGAAGCAATTGCGCACGCGCCGATCGAGCAGACTTTGATTGAGACGGACTCTCCGGTTTATTTTAATTATCCGGAAAATATGGGTGGGGGATTTAAGTCGAACCCGAAAGATGTTTTTAAATCTTTAGATGCGTATGCAAAACTTAAAAGCATTGCGCCAGAACACGCCGCTGGGGTTTTAAATAAAAATGCAGGGGAATTTATTGGAATCAGTCATTGCGAGCAACCCCGAAGGGGTGACGAAGCAATCCCGCGCTGAAAGGATATTTAAAAACGAGATTGCTTCGGTCTAAAACGGCCTCGCAATGACAATTTGAAAGGATTGTTATGAAAAAGATTATTGGAATTGTTTTGGGGGTTCTTTTATTAGTTGGCGTGGCGTTCTTTTTTTTATCACATTTAAGCTCCCGCAAAGTGGCGCTTGAAAGTGTTTTGCCCTCAGGGCCTGTTTTTTATTTGCGCGCGACCAATTTGAGCGATCGGATTGAAAAATTTTCAGGGACAAAGCTATTTACCGATTTTAAAAAGATAGACTATAAAAACTTTGCAGCTTCGATGGGTGTTCAGAGAGAGGCTTTCGAACAAGCAAAAGCACGGTTGGTTAATATTTTTTCACCGGAAAATCAAAAGATGTTAAAGGCGCTTTTGGGCCAAGAACTGGTGATTGCCGTTTACAAGGATGATAGTTTAAAAGATCTGCAAGCCAATTTACCCGAGGATGCTCAAAAAGTTGTTACGCAATTAGCCGAAAATATTTTTATTGCCACAAGGGTCACTCCCGATCTTGCAGCTGCCGAAGCATTGCTTAAGTTTTTAGGGCAGTTTAGCCAAGACTTTAAAACTGATACGACGCATTATCATGGCAGTAAGATCAGTATCCTTAGCAATAAGGAGGGTTCTTTAACATTAGCGTATGTACACATTAACGACATTATTGTCATGGGGTTAGGGCAAAAGGCGGCCAAGTCTGCTATAGACGTCTTGGCCAAGAAACAAAAAGCGTTAAGTTTAGACGATGATTTTGCCAAACACAATCAGAACTTTTCTGAGTCAACCGACACTGTCGGGTTTTTAGATATTCATGCGATTTACGCAATGATCAATGCCCATGTTACGCAAATGCTTAAGGACCCTAAGACCGCACTTTATGCAAATCAATTTAAGGATTCTCTAAAGCAAGTTAAGGGATTAGAAACTTTGACGTTTGCTAATACTTCCGGTGATCAAATAAGTACGCAAGCAAATTTGTATTTTAAAAAAGACCAGCTTGATCCGGGGATGCGGACTGTTTACACATGTGCTGCGGATGAAAATCGTTCAGCTAAGTTTGTGCCGTCGGACGCATTGTTTTATGAGTGGAGCACATGTTTAGATTTTTCGCAGATGTTTAATCAATATAAAACGCAACTAACGGCACAAGGGCAGGCGGTTGGTCGTCCGGTGGATGTTAATCAAATGATTGGCGGTTATGAAAAAATGTTAGGGCTTTCA
>JAYRHV010000387.1:0-1507 GCA_041907165.1 Candidatus Omnitrophota bacterium
GGTCGCGACCGTTCCCTGCAGCAAAAGTATCAACGCTAAGAAAAGAACTTGCACATAGCATTAATTCTTATGACGGATCTTGATTTTATGAAAATTGCCTATCGCTTGGCCGCGAAAGGCAAAACGACGGCATCACCAAACCCGATGGTCGGCGCTGTGATTGTTAAAAACGGCCGAGTCCTTTCAAAAGGTTTTCATCATCACCGCGGCGGCCCGCACGCCGAGATTGTGGCGATGCAAAAAGTCAAAGGCCGTTTGGATGGCGCAACACTTTATGTGACGCTAGAGCCATGCTTTCATTTTGGTCTTACCCCCCCGTGCGTCGATGCCATTCTGGCCTGTGGAATTAAACAAGTTGTCGTCGGCATGATTGACCCAAACCCTTTGACGGCCGGCAAATCCATTGCTAAATTACGAAAGGCCGGCATCAAAGTTAGGGTGGGCGTTTTGCAACAAGAGCTGGCTGTTTTAAATCAGTCTTTTATAAAATACATTACAAAAAAAATGCCTTTTGTTGTCGCTAAAACCGCGCAAACCTTAGACGGCAAAATTGCCACAGCCGTTGGCCAGTCCAAATGGATCACGTCGGAAGCTAGTCGCAAATTTGCGCATGATTACCGTAATGAATTTGACGCGATTTTAGTTGGTGTTAATACGGTTTTAAAAGACGACCCAACCCTGAATGCGTCTTCCAAAGCTTTGAAAAAAATCGTTGTCGACTCTGCGTTGAGAATGCCATTGAAGGCAAAGCTTTTTAAAAATACATTGCCGCAGAATTGCTTTATAGCGACGACTAAGAAAGCGGACAAGACAAAAATCGCCGCGTTAGAAAAGCGCGGTATAGAAGTTGTGATTTGTCCTGACAAAAACAGCCAAGTGGATTTGGGATGGTTGATGCGAGAATTGGCCCGACGTAAAATAGCAAAGCTCTTAATCGAAGGCGGCGCAAAAATAATCGGTTCCGCGTTTAAAGCCAAGCTTGTGGATAAGATGGTCTTTTTTGTGGCACCAAAGATTATCGGCGATCAGAACGCGCAAAGTTCTATCGAAGGGCTTAATGTTTTGAAAATTTCTAAGGCTGTTGGTTTGAAAAATTTAGAGTGCCATAAAATTGGGGAAGATCTTTTTTTTGAAGCGGACGTTCACTAAGGTGAGGTAATTATGTTTACCGGAATTGTAGAAGAGCAAGGGACGGTCACGGCGCTGATCCGTCGTGAAAATTTATTTGTTTTAAATGTTAAAGCGAACAAAGTCGTCAGTGGCATTAAAAACGGGGACAGCGTTTGCGTCAACGGCGTTTGTTTGACCGTGACTGGCCGCAAGGGGAAGGTTTTAAGTTTTGATATGATGAAAGAAACACTTTCAGCGACGACATTAGGTGATGTTAAGAGCGGGGACGCTGTTAATCTTGAGCGGGCAATGAAGGTAGATGGCCGTTTTGGCGGGCATTTTGTGACAGGGCATGTGGATAGTGTCGGCATCATCAATCGTATTGTCAAATTGCCGA
>JAYRHV010000388.1:0-1785 GCA_041907165.1 Candidatus Omnitrophota bacterium
CAAAAGCGGTTTTATGGAATGCGTGATTGCCCCCGGGTATGACGAGCCGGCGCTTAAGATCCTGTGTGAAAAAAAGAATGTCCGTATCCTTGAATTGGATTTGGAGAAGTTGACGGATGATCGCTGGGACTTTAAACAAATAAACGGCGGGGCGCTCATTCAGGACAAAGACGTTAAGACGCTCGACGTCAATGAGCTTAAAGTTGTGACCAAAGTAAAACCGACCAAGGCCCAGATGGCTTCGCTTCTTTTTGCCTGGAAAGTTATCAAGCATGTGCGTTCCAACGCGATGGTTTTAGTCAAAGGCACAAAAACCGTCGGCATCGGTTGCGGCCAGACGAGCCGTGTGGAGAGCACAATGACGGCGATCAAAAAAGCCGGCAAGAATGCTAAGGGAAGTTTGTTGGCCTCTGAAGCGTTTATTCCTAAAACGGATAATATCACCATCGCCGCCAAGGCTGGAATCAAAGCGATTATTCAAACCGGCGGATCGATTGCCGACGAGGAAGTCATCAAAGCCGCCGACCGTGCTAAAATCGCAATGGTTTTGACCGGTGTGCGGCACTTTAAGCACTAACACGGCAATGACCGCGCGGTATCTTTCGACTTTTTTAAATTACGAAAAAAATCTCAACGCTTTTTCTTCGCGCAACGTAAACCTTGCGCGTGTGCGAGCGGTTCTTTCCAAACTAAATTCTCCGCAAAAGTATTTGAAGGCCATTCATATCGCCGGCAGCAAGGGCAAAGGCTCGACGGCAGCTTTTGTCGCACAGATTTTAAGTCAAACCGGATATAAAGTCGGACTTTACACCTCCCCGCATCTTTATCATCTGCGCGAGCGGTTTCGTATTTTGGACGCTTTGATTGCTGCGAAGGCTTTGGGCAAGGGCGAAATTTTTTCGGGTTGCATTTCTCAAAAGCAATTTGGGAAGTTAATAAAAAAGATCCGTCCAGCTCTTGAGGCGGCAAGGCATCATCCGAAGTTTGGGGATTTGACGTATTTTGAAGTTCTGACAATTGCCGCATTTTGTTATTTTTACGACGAGAAAGTTGACTTTGCGGTCCTTGAAACCGGCTTGGGCGGACGGCTGGATGCGACCAATGTTTGCCGGCCTTTGGTTGCGGCGATTAGTTCGATTAGCCTGGAGCATACGCAGCAGTTAGGCAAGACATTGCGCAAAATCGCTTTTGAAAAAGCGGGGATCATTAAAAAGAACTCTGCAGTCGTTCTTGCGCCGCAAAGTCCAGAAGTTTTAAAGGTCATTAAAGCGCGCTCTGCTGCGCTTAACGTTGTCCCGATGATCGCTGAGAAAAATATTTTTAAAATTTCACTTTTAGGAGAGCATCAAAACACAAATGCGGCGCTTGCGTTTGGAATTATTCAGGCTTTGCGCGCCAGGGGGTTTCCCGTCGATCAAACGGCTGTTAAAAAAGGATTAGCCGGGACTTTTTGGCCGCTTCGTTTTGAAATCGTCGGTAAAAATCCGGTCATTGTTTTGGACGGCGCGCATAATCCAGAGTCTTGCCAAAAATTGGCAGAAACGATTAAAAAAATATTTCCGTCCCAAAAAGTCATTCTGATTTTTGGAAGTTCGCACGATAAAGATATCCGGGGGATGGTCCTGCATTTACAGGCGATTTCGCAAAAGGTTATTTTGACGCGTGCACGTCATCCACGGGCTTTGAGTTGGACACAAAAGTTGGCCAAAGAAATTTTTCAAAAAGAGGATTTTATTATCACCCCGTCGGTAAAAGAAGCTTGTTTGCAGGCTTTGAAGTTTGCGG
>JAYRHV010000389.1:0-2312 GCA_041907165.1 Candidatus Omnitrophota bacterium
TCAGTAAATGCATAAGGTCTTTTGCGAAGTCCCATTTTATCAGAATTGGAAGTCACAATTTGTGACTTCCAATTCATAAATTCTTCTTTTGTGAGTTGAAACATAAAATCCTCAGGGAAGCGCTGGATATTCCTCTGCACAGCTTGGTTAAGGACTTTTGTTTGGACGCCGTATAATAAGCTGAGGTCGCGATCCAGCATGACTTTTTGTCCTCGAAGATATATTATCTTGTTTTGAATGATTTCTGTTTGCAGTACATTTGTTTTCATGACTATGGTCTCTTTCTGCTGTCAATGGATAGGTGGTCGCAATTTGCGACCAGATTTATTGCTACTGCGTCCCCCACCAGCTTCGGTCTAAGCTCCGATAACCGATCGCCTCGGCGATGTGCTGCGGCAAAATTTCGTCTTTTCCTTCGAGGTCAACGATGGTGCGGGCAACTTTGAGAATTTTGTCATGCGCCCGGGCGGAAAGTTTAAGCTCGTCAATGGCGGTTTTAAGAAGTTCTTGGCTGTCTTTGGTTAGAGGACAAAATTCTTTGATCTGTTTTTGGCTCATTTGTGCGTTGGCAAAAATCCCGGAATTTTTAAAACGCTCTTGCTGAATCTCGCGCGCCGACACAGTGCGTTTTTTAATTTCCGACGAACTTTCAGCGCTATGATGCTGCATCAGTTCCAAGGGCTTAAGGGCGGGAACCTCAAGGTGAATATCAATGCGGTCTAAAAGCGGGCCGGAAATTTTTGCCATATAACGGGCGACTTGTTGCATTGAACATTGGCATTTGCGCCGGGTGTCTGTCAAATAACCGCACGGGCAGGGGTTCATGCTGGCGACCAACATAAATTTTGCCGGAAAATGGGCACTGCGGTTGGCCCGTGAAACAGTGACGCAATGATCTTCCAAGGGCTGGCGTAAGGATTCGATGACATTGCGGCTAAACTCAGGCAGTTCGTCTAAAAAAAGGACTCCATGATGGCTTAAGGTGATTTCACCGGGCTTGGGGACCGAGCCACCGCCGACGAGCGCAACATCGGATGATGTGTGATGTGGCGAGCGAAACGGCCGGGTGGTTAGAAGGCTGACCTGCGGCGGAATTAGGCCCATGACTGAGTGGATTTTGGTGATCTCAAGCGCTTCTTCTAAGGTGATGTCCGGCAAAATTGTTGGAATCCGTTTGGCGAGCATGGTTTTGCCGCTGCCCGGCGGGCCGATGAGTAGACAATTATGCCCGCCGGCGGATGCGACTTCAATTCCGCGCTTGACATGGGTTTGGCCTTTGACGTCGCTAAAATCGATTAAATAGTTATTTGTTTTTTTAAAAAGGCAAGCGGTGTCGACTTTAAACGGCAAACGGCAATCCGGCTCCGAGAGAAAATGCACGACTTCCTTGAGCGTTTGCATTGGGTAAACGTCAATCGATTGCGTGACAGCCGCTTGCGGTGCATTGGCTTTGGGTAAAATTAGGCCTTTAAATTTATCAGGCGCAATGCCTAAAGCCACAGACAAAGATCCGGTGACCGGCATGATTTTTCCATCCAGCGAAAGCTCACCTAAAATCACATATTGGGCAAGCTTTTCGTTTTCGATTTGCCCTGTCGCGCTCAAATACCCAAGAGCGATGGCCAAATCAAAAGAAGGCCCTTCTTTGGGGATGTTGGCCGGCGAAAGGTTGATCGTCACCCTCTGTGGTTTATATTGATAACCGCTGTTGCGAATCGCCGCGCGCACGCGCTCTTTGCTTTCTCTGACGGCATTGTCCGGAAGTCCGACGATAACAGTCCCCGGCAAGCCGGCGGACACATCGACTTCGATGGTGATCGGGTAAGCATCCAAAGAGGAGATGCCAAAGCTATAGACTTTCGCTAACACTGTAAGCGTTGACTTTTAAGGGGGTAGTTATGGGGAAATGCTTCTTAGGAATTAAACAAATGCTAACACAAACCCGGCGAATTTTCCAAAACAATTTGTTTTAAGCATTCGATCCACTGGGGAGAACTATTTAAACTTTCAACTAATTGCCAACGCTTACCGCCCAACTTTTGAAAAAGATGGCGGTATTCGATCCCGATTTCGACGGTGGTTTCCAAACAGTCCGCGACAAAAGCCGGAGAAAAAACCAGCACATTTTTGATCCCGCGCTTGATGAGGTCTGCAATCACATAGTCCGTATACGGCTTGATCCACGGGTCTTTGCCTAAACGGGATTGGAAACACAGCGTGTATTGGTTTTCGCTTAGGCCTAATTCTTTGGTTAAAAGCCGTGTCGTGGCAAAACACTGGGCACGATAACAGTATTGGTTTTTGGAATGAAA
>JAYRHV010000390.1:0-2930 GCA_041907165.1 Candidatus Omnitrophota bacterium
AACCCAACGACAAAAATCGCGCCCCAATCACCCCAATATTGTTCAACGTGCAATGCGCCAAAAGTCAAGGCGACAAAAATGACAGCAAAAACACTACCCTTAAATCTTTGCATAACCGAGAAGAAAAATCCTCGAAAAATTATTTCCTCAAAAAAAGGTGCCGACAAAATCGCACTGGCCGCAAAAAAGATCAATACTCCCACAGAGCTCGTTGAGTTAAGGATCTCTTGCAATGGCGTCAAAGGCTGTATAGGCCGCGCATCAAGCAGCCAAGAAGTCATCCACGCATAGCAAAACGCAAAAACAGATGGGATAACCCATATCTTGATCCAATTTAAACCCTTGGTTTGCAGGGCCAAAATTTCAAAGAGCTTTAAACTTTTGCATAGGCGTACAGCGCGATAAATCAGCACAACAAAAAGCAAAGAAGATATTTCTGAAGAAATTAAAAGACCGGTCAGCTCATCAATCGGTCGGTGCAAAAGCTTCTGTGCAATTTCCAAAAATAGGCTAATGATGACCATCCCGCAAGCCCACAGCCCTAAGATCGACAACGTTGACAGGGCTAATTGCAAATTTTCATCCTCAGCAAGCGCGTAGTGTTCGTCCGACTTTGCTAATTTCAAAAACTCGGCTCGTCTCAAAAGATAAATAGTCAAAAGAAGGACAAAAATAATTTGAATAATAACCAGCCCATTTACTCCAAATCTTAGAACCGCCAAAAATAACAGCAGGGATGTCACAATCGTTTGCCCCGGCGAAAAATAAAACACACTCTCAAACAAGGGCAAAGCGCGCCGTTTTAAAAGTGTGATGTCAAAAACAAAAAATAAATATGCTATTAAAAAAACAATTATTTCCATAGAGACAAACTTTCAACTATTGTTGGTGAAGATCTTTCGGATTTTTTACCGGGATGGTAATGTTGTGTTGGCCCGTCGGGAAGTAAAACCGCGCCTCACCGCTTTTTTGGGTCCACACACTTTTAAGGACTCCATTTAAATAATAAGTCTTTATCACGACCGGGATTGATTGCTTATAAATTGTATCTAAAATCAACTTGCCATTTTCATAATAAATCATTTTTCGAATCAAGTGACCTTGTTTATATTTTAAAATCGCCTTTAGCCGCCCTTGTCCGTCAAGTTCTTTGACGGTCCCGTTCTCAGGCGCTTGGTTTGAATAAACGACAGGAGTAAAAACAAAAAACAAAATGAATACAAAAGCAAATATTTTATTTTTTCTCATCTTTTGATGCTCCATTTTATTATCCTTTGACAAACTTCGCTACAAAAAAACCTTCCATAACCCCGTCGGGCAAGACACGCAACAAATTTTCTATAGATACATTAAATTCTCTCTCTTCCCATCTTAAAAGCGCTGGATAAAATTTTATCCCCTCGCATCTGGCAGACTGTAACTGCAGCTCTCCATCTGTCTTGCGCAAAACCCAATCGACGACACTTTCATTTTCCTCAGGGGCAAACGTGCACGTCGAATACACCAAAACACCACCCGGCTTTAAAAATCGGCTGGCTGACAAAAGCAGCCCCTTTTGTTTATGGGCCATTTCTTTAATCTTGCGCAGACTCCAATAGCCCACCGACTTGGGGTCATCCGTTTTAAAGCGGCTTTCACTGCTGCAAGGCGCATCGACGAGAATTTTATCAAACAATTCTTCACTGCGAAAACGCCGGGCATCGGTCAATTTAAACGAAACATTATCTGCCCCTAAAAGTTCACAAACACTTTTAAGTTTATAAAAACGTGGCCGTATCGCTTCAACGGCCAGAATCTCACCTTGATTATTCATCAATGATGCCATCTGGGTTGTCTTACTGCCCGGCGCGGCGCAAAAATCCAAAATCCGTTCACCGGGCTTGGGGTCTAAGACCAAAACCGGCAGCATGCTCGAAAGACTTTGGCGGTAAATATGTGCGTTTTTAACCAAGTCCCATTGACTGTAATCTTTAGAAGTTACCCCTTGAATGATAAAAGCATCGGCGTACCACGGTATGCTTTCAAAAGAAACTTTAAGCGACTGCCATTGCCTGATCACATCCTCCCGTGTTGTTTTGAGCGTATTGACGCGCACGCTCATAACACCTTGTCCGCTAAAAGAGGACATGACGCTGGAAAAAAGCTCTTGAGGAATAATCTTTTGCAACCGTTCTAAAAACAAAGCCGGAAGTTGATTGGACATGGCCGCATTTTAGCACAAAAAACTTCCAGCTTGTGCGAGTTGTTTTGGTACAATGAATATTGACTAAAAATAGACGGGAGCTACCAGTGGCCTTTACCATCGAAATCATTGTGATTTTTTTCATGATCGTTTTTACAGCGATCTTTGTCGCTTATGAGATGGCCTTAGCTTCCATCAGCCGCACCAAGCTCACCTTTCTTGTGCAAAAAAATAAACAAGGCGCGCAGGAGGCTTTGTTTATGAAAGACCGCATGGAAGCAAGTCTCGCGGCGGTGCAGTTGGGTGTTACTTTATTAAGCGCCATCGCCGCCGCTACCGGCGGGGCCGGCATCAATGAACAGCTGACCCCCTATTTGAAAACGCACTTTGGAATACCCAATTTTTGGGCCGAGGTCCTAAGCCTTGTGACGCTCATTATCCCTTTAAGCACTTTTACAATCATTTTTGCAGAATTGATCCCCAAAACCTTTGCCTTAAAAAATAATGAATGGGTTATTCTCAAATTATCCCAACCGATGAAATACGTTACTTTAATCGCTTACCCGATCATTGCCACACTTGAAAATATTACCAAAGCGGTCATGCGTTTCTTAAGCCGCAAGGCCCCGACGGAGAATTCCACTTACGACCCCCAAAGCAGCCTGCACGAACTTTCTGCCGCACTATCGCTGGCGCGCACGACCCGTCTTATCGACGCGCAACAAGAAAAAATCGTTTTGTCCGCCGC
>JAYRHV010000391.1:0-2371 GCA_041907165.1 Candidatus Omnitrophota bacterium
ATTAAGGATCACCAACCAGGACACGATCATTGTCGACGGCCGCATGGGATTGATTATACTTCATCCGAATGAAAAGACTTTAAGCATTTACCGGGCGGAGAAAGAGCGCATACTTCTGATGCGCAACCGTTTTGACGATATCAAGGGTCTCCCTTCCGAAACCAAAGACGGACACAAGATCGATATTTTGGCCAATCTCGAATTGCCCGAAGAGATCCCTATGATCCAGAACCGGGGCGCCGAGGGTATAGGTCTTTACCGGACCGAATATTTTTATATGAACCGCCTTGATCTTCCGACGGAAGAGGAACAATTCGCAGCGTATAAGAAAGTTGCGCAAGCTGTTTTCCCGAATTGTGTCACTATTCGCACGCTGGATTTGGGCGGGGACAAATTTATTTCCAGTTTACAGGTACCTCGGGACATGTATCCTTTTTTAGGTTGGCGGGCGCTCAAATTTTGTTTGGAGCGACCGGATATTTTTAAGACCCAATTACGGGCAATCTTACGTGCGTCGAATTTTGGCAAGATACGACTGATGTATCCGATGGTTTCAGGGCCGGGAGAATTTAGAAGCGTTAACACGATTTTAGAGGCTGTGAAAAATAATTTGCGTGAAGAAAAAATTCCCTTTGACGAAAATATCGAAGTCGGTACCATGATTGAAGTCCCCTCAGCGGCAATGACGGCGGATATTCTGGCGAAGGAAGCAAAATTTTTTAGTATCGGGACCAACGACCTTATCCAATATACTTTAGCCATTGACCGTGTTAATGAACAAACAGCTGCTTTTTATGAGCCGTGTCATCCGGGTATTTTGCGTTTGATCCAAAGGACTGTACAGGCGGGGCATCAGGCCAATATTAAAGTTGCCCTCTGTGGGGAAATGGCCAGTGAACCTATCCATGCGCTGCTTTTGTTAGGTTTAGAGTTAGATGAATTTAGTATGTCTCCGGGAAATATTTTGCAAATTAAAAAATTGATTCGCAGCGTTAGTTTTAAACAGGCCAAACAATTGGCAGATGAAGCGCTTGAATTGACGACCGGGTTGGAGATTGAGCAACTCTGTCGGGTTCGTTTACAAGAATTGGCACCAAATATTTTCAATATGGATTCCGTTAAGGATGATACTTCCTTCTCGATTTAAAAATTTTAAAAGAGAGTTTTACGATGAAAGTCCTCATTTTAGCCGCAGGGTATGGGACGCGGCTTTATCCACTTGTTGTCGATACACCCAAGCCGCTTTTGGAAGTGGCAGACAAGCCGCTCATTAATCATATTCTCGAAAAATTAGTAAATCTGCCGGATTTGAGCGAACTGCTTGTTGTGACAAACCAAAAGTTTGAAAAGAATTTTTTGGCCTGGGCCCAAGAAACACAGAACAAATTTCCTGCACGGATTCGCATTATCAATGATGGCACGACAACCCCTGAAAACCGCTTAGGTTCTGTTGGGGATATTGATTTTACGATTAGATCACTGGGCATCGAAGAAGATTTGTTTGTCTTAGGCGGCGATAATCTTTTTGATTATCAACTTGAGTCTTTTGTTTCTTTTTCAAAGGCAAAAACAAATGCTGTTACCGTTGGGCTGTATGATATTCGCAATTTAAAAGATGCAACGATGTATGGAGTTGTTGAATTGGGCGCTGATGGGAAGGTCAAATCTTTTGAAGAAAAACCAGCTTCTCCAAAATCAACTTTGATTTCGATGTGCTGTTACTACTTTCCAAAGTCAACTTTAGTACATCTTGATGAGTATAAAAAAGCCTCTGGGAAAATGGATAAAGCGGGAGAATATATCCGTTGGTTGTCTGAAGAAAAAGAGGTTTGCGGTTTTAAATTTTTTGGAAAATGGTATGATATCGGCAGTATTGAGTCTTACCAAGAAGCGCAAGAGAAGTTTAAGAGATAAATCTTTATTAAACAGTTTTATGAAAGGATGGTTGTGCGATGAAAGGACAGTATTTTATTACTTCAGAATCCGTCGGTAACGGACACCCGGATAAAGTTTGCGATCAGATTTCTGACGCAGTTTTGGATACAGTTTTACGTGATGATCCCAAAGGACGAGTAGCTTGCGAGACCTTTGTTACCGCGGGGCTTGTCATCGTCGGCGGGGAAATTACCACGACAACTTATATTGACGTTCAAAAATTGGTGCGTAAAGTTTTAAACGAAATTGGTTACACGGATATTAAATATGGATTTAATGCCAGCACGTGCGCGATTTTAAATGCGATTAACAGCCAGTCGCCGGACATTTCGCATGGGGTCGATGCCGGTGGAGCGGGTGATCAGGGGATCATGATTGGATATGCCTGCGATGAGACGCCGGAGCTTATGCCATTGCCGATTATGCTGGCGCACAA
>JAYRHV010000392.1:0-2356 GCA_041907165.1 Candidatus Omnitrophota bacterium
AAACAAACTTTTGCAAGTTTTTATCAATCTGATTCTCAATGCCACCGACGCCATGCAAAGTGGAGGAACTCTTACTGTCGTTACCAGCGTCCAACCACCAACGTCCAGCGTGCAGATTACCCTCACCGACACCGGCTGCGGGATTGAGCCAAAGGACTTGGCCAAAATTTTTGAACCCTTCTTTAGCACCAAAGAAAAAGGTACAGGATTAGGGCTGGCTATCGTCAAAGGAATTATTAAGGACCACAGCGGAAAAATTACAGTCAAAAGCACAAAAAGTCAGGGAACAACCTTTACCATCACCCTGCCGACGACTTCCCCTAGCTGCGAGGCAACCGCATGAATCCGCTCAATCCCTTTGCAATGTCGGGGTTACTGATTGCAATATTTAATTTTCCACTATTAGTCCTACTTTTAAAAAATGGCAAAACTCCAATTTCTAGAATATATGCGATGCACATTTTTTCTGTTTTTCTTTGGGGAGCAGGTGCAGTTTTCATCGGCTGTCTAAAAAATCTGACACATATAATAATCACATGGGGAATAGCCTACACTGGAGTGCTTTTTATACCAGTATTCTTTTATCACTCGGTCTTTATAATCACAAAAGACACAAAAATTTGGAAAATAATATTTTGCTATATCCAAGCTATCATATTACTGATTCTTATTTCAATTACTGCAATTAAGCATCCACAAGAAGTCTTTTTTCCGTTTCACTCAATGTATTTCCATAAAGCTACAGCCGCATATACATCATCATTTATTTTGTGGTTAATTATCGTGTCCTTTAGTCATATTAATCTGTATAATTACTATCGCACAACTTACCCAGAAGAAAAAAATCAACTTCGAAGCCTCCTATGGGCCATTGCAGGTTTTTTAGGAGGAGTCACAAATTTTTTACCAGCTTATGGCATCAGCATCTACCCTTATGGAAATTTTCTCGTTCCTCTCCACTCGCTCTTTGTAACTTACTCGATTCTCCGCCATCAATTATTTGAGATAAAAATTGTCATTAAAAAAAGCCTTGTTTATTCCATGCTTATTTTACTCGTTGCACTTTTATATTTTCTCACAGTATTCCTCTGCGAAAAATTCCTCCAAAACTTTTGGGGCTATAAGTCTATCACGATCAGCATCGCAACCGCTTTTCTGGTCGGCATACTTTTCTTTCCACTGCACAACTACATCCAGCGGTTGGTTGATAAATTGATTTTCAAAAAGACCACTGAAGAAATTTCTAAAGAAAACGAGCTTTTGCGTGCGGAGGTTTTAAATTCCGAGAAACTCAAGTCCGTTGCTGTCTTGGCCAGCGGCATGGCGCACGAGATCAAAAATCCGCTGACCGCACTTAAAACTTTTAGCGAATATCTGCCCAACAAGCTCGACGACAAAGAGTTTTTACAAAAATTTTCGCGCATCGTCGGCGGCGAGGTCAATCGCATCGATGAGTTGGTCAATGAACTTTTGGAATTTGCCCGTCCGGCGCCGATACAACTCAAAAAAACCAACGTCAACAAACTGATTGCCGACACACTTGACTTTTTAAACAGCAAATTTTTACAACAAAAGATAACCGTCAAAACCGACCTTTCGCCCGAATGCGATGCGCCGATTATGCTCGATCCCAACAAGATCCGTCAGGCCCTATTAAATATTATTTTAAACGCCATCGACGCCATGCCCAAAGGCGGTGTTCTTGCTGTCGTGACCCACGTCCAGCCACCAGCGTCCAGCGTCCAGATTTCCCTCACCGACACCGGCTGTGGGATCGAGAAGGACAAGCTCGTCACAATATTTGACCCCTTTTACAGCACCAAGGATTCGGGTACAGGACTAGGCCTGCCGATTACGCACAGCATCATCAAAGACCATCACGGCGAGATCCAAGTCGAAAGCGTTGTCGGGCAAGGGACGACCTTTACGATCGTTCTTCCTCGTGCTGATCAGAACTCTTAATAAACCTATTTTCTGTCCAAATTAAATTTCCCTCCCCCTCGTGGGGAGGGTTCGGGAGGGGGGGGTTAAACTTTTCCCTGCTGATACAATTCGATCAACGCTTGGGCGGGCTGGAAGTGGAATTGACGCAGAATATTATTTTTTATTTCATTAATAGCATCTTCTTTTGTGCGGCCTTTGCGGTACGGCCGGTCGGTAATCATCGCATCATACGTATCCGCAACAGCAATAATCGCCGCAACCATTGGGATCTCATCTGCCTTTAATCCGTCGGGATACCCAGTGCCGTCGTAGCGCTCGTGATGGGATTTGACACCGTCTAAAGCATCCTTTAATTCGACTAAAGGCTTTAAAATCTCAACGCCGTTTATTGTGTGGCGCTTCATGATTTCGA
>JAYRHV010000393.1:0-7507 GCA_041907165.1 Candidatus Omnitrophota bacterium
CGTGGTTTGTGGCCTGCCAGTTTCATCCGGAGTTTAAGTCCAAGCCGGAGCGGGCGCATCCTTTGTTCCGCGATTTTATAGCCGCGGCGCTGGGGGGGGGAAGAATTTTGTAAAATATAGCGGGTGGCTGCGCGGCGGTGCGCTCGGCACTTGCTCGCACGTTGCGTGCTCGGTCGGCGAATCCCGCGTCGCGGGACGAGGCAGTTTAAGATTATGTAATAACGTTCTAAGAGAATTTCAGTGTAAGATTGTGCTTTGCGCGCGGGTGGCGAATCCCACTCCGGCGGCAAGCCGCCTCCGGGGACGAGGCAGCGTAACATAAAGTGATAGCGTCCTAAGAATATGTCAGTGTAATATTGAGTTATTCGCGCGGGTGGCGAAATGGTAGACGCGCACGTTTGAGGGGCGTGTGGGGTAACCCATGAGGGTTCGAGTCCCTCCCCGCGCATGAAAAATAAGACGCTGGAGGCTAGACGTTGGTGTTTTACTAGCGTCCAACGTCTAAGCCTCCCATTAAAATTTTTGTCAATTTATGCCCAATTCCATCAAAGTCAATGCCAGTGTCCTGTGTGCGGATTTTACTAAGCTTGAAAGTCAAATCAAGCTCTGTGAGGATGCCGGCGCCGAAATGATTCATGTCGATGTCATGGACGGACATTTTGTGCCTAATATCACTATAGGCCCTGTGATTGTGCAGGCGATACGCCGCACGACCAAGCTTCCTATTGAAGCACATCTGATGATCGAAAATCCCGGTCTCTATATTGATGATTTTATCAATGCGGGAGCTGATATTATTTCTTTACAAGTTGAATGTTACGGGCAGAGGACTAAAGATTCGCGCGCTTTTGGTCAGTATCCGAAAGTTTTAGAAAATTTTGACGCGGATGCGGCTCGTGTTGATATAGCCAAGGTCAAATCAAAGGGCAAAAAAGTTTTTCTTGTCGTTAATCCTGCTACAGGCTTGTGTTTTGATGCACTGCTTAAAGAAATCGACGGGGTTTTGATTATGTCGGTCAATCCCGGCTTTGCTAAGCAAAAATTTATGCCGGAAGTTTTGGAAAAGATTAAAAATTTGCGCAGCCGTTTTGCCGGCGATATCGAAGTCGACGGCGGAGTCAATGCCCAAAGTGCGCCAGCTATTGTCAAAGCCGGTGCTAATCTATTGGTCTCAGCAAGTTACTTTTTCGGTGCAGCTAATCCTCGAGATGTTGTAAGTTTTCTCAAAAGTTTGTGAAATCATTTAATTCATAAGATATCAGACGTATTTATTTTAGTATAAGCTGAGGTTTGAAATGCCGTTTAGACCGTGGTATAGTTAAATCGTCTAACGGAGGTGTCTAGTCTTGCCCAAAATCTACTGCCAAAATAAAGTGAATTTTCAAGCTGGCCAAACGGTTATGGAATATCTTCTGCTGTTAGCAGTTATGGCAGTTTTAGCTTTGACGGCTTTTCACACCATGCTGCCAGAAGTGTATATTAAAACCAACGGACATTTTTCCAATGTTGTCACTAATATGGTCGGGGATTTGCCCAACCCTTCGGAAACAGGTCCTTTCCCTTAAGCTGTTTATTATTTCGCTTTTCGCTGGTCTCTTACAAAAATACTTTCCTGAAAACTTTTTGCGTATTTTTTAAGTTCTGCGCCTTTTTCGCTGATTTGCGCAACGTGTGTAATGGGCTGATGAACATTGGAAACGATGCCGATGGATATAGAGAGAAGTCCAGTTTTGATTTCATTGCCTAAGCGGTCTTTGCCCATAATATAGCCGGCCTTGCGGTCTTCTTCATTATAAAATTGCGGAGCGGTCTTGTCGAATTCGACGATGATTTGTTTGCAAACATTTTCAACAAGTTCATCGCTTGTGACAAAAACAAAGTCGTCTCCGCCAATATGCCCAATAAAAGATTCCTGCCCTGCGACAGAGCGCACAACTTTGACCAAGAGCCGCGCTAATTCACGGATGACCTCATCCCCTTTTTCAAAGCCGTATTTATCATTATAAATTTTGAATTTGTCCAAATCAGCATAACCTACGGCAAACGTCTTGCCGCTGGCGATTTTATTTTGTAGTTCTTCCATAATCGAGGTGTTGCCGGGCAAATGCGTTAATGGATTGGCGTCGAGACTGCGATTAGTGCGGCGCAAAATCATTTTAATGCGGGCCAAAAGGGCGCTGGGTTCAAAGGGTTTGACGATATAATCGTCTGCGCCGGCCTCGATGCCGCCGACCATATCTTTTGTTTCGCCTTTGCCGGTTAGCATGATGACGGGAATGTGTTCTAAGAGAATGTCCTTTTTCATCGCTTTGCAAAATTCTTTGCCTGTCATAACCGGCATCATAAAGTCGCAAATGACTAAGTTGGGGTTTTTGGTTTGAACAAGTTTTAAGCCCTCAAGTCCATTGGGCGCTTGGATGACTTCGTAAAATTCACAAAGCGTCAGATCAAGGACGTCGAGAATGTCAGGGTCATCGTCAATGGTTAGAATGCGCTCTTTATTCATAATTGTCTTTCTGGTTTTTATTGAGGTTGTTTTTATTTGTTAGCAACGGGCAGTGTGAAAAAGAAAGTGGACCCTTTGCTGACTTTGCTTTCCACCCAGATGCGTCCGCCGTGCGCTTCAATGATTTTTTTACAAAGGGCTAAGCCTAAGCCTGTTCCTTTGACATTTTGGTTAATTTCATTTTCGATACGATAAAATTCGTTAAACAGCTGACGGATATTTTCTTCGCTGATCCCAATACCCGTGTCTGAGATGGAGAATGTGATTTTGTTGGATTCTACGATGGCATTAATGGTGATAGTGCCAGACTTGTGAGTAAATTTGATCGCGTTATTGATTAAGTTGATAAAAACGCGCTCGATTTGGCTAAGGTCTGTTAGAACGCTGGGGCAATTTGCTGGAACATTATTGACAAAATGGATTCCTTTATCTTTAAGCTGAGGCGTTAAAAGGTCGTGAACATTTTCAACGATCGGCGGGATAAAGTGCGGGGTCAATTTCATTTCGGTTTTCCCAGACTCGATGCGCGAAATATCCAAAAGGTCATTGATAAGCGATACTAAATTGTCAGACTGTTTGTTGATTTTTTCAAGACGTTCTTTGACTTTGGATGGAATATCGCCGATGGTCCCTGTAATAAGCAGCGCTGCATATCCTTTGATTGAGGTCAAAGGCGTTCTTAACTCATGGGAAACAGCAGAAATAAATTCGCTTTTGTTGCGGCTGATTGTCTGAACTTCGCTTAGAGCCAAAGATAACTGCTTGGTTCTTTCTTGCACTTTAGCTTCCAAGGCCTGTTGGGAGCGATAAGCCTCTTCAAAAAGCCTAGCGTTTTGTACGGCTTGGCCAATTTGGTCGGCGAGAATGGAGATAAGCTCCGCATCACCTTGGGTAACAGCAAAGGCATCACCCGGATTGCCAGCAAAAATAATTCCTTTCATTTTGTCTTGAATGAGTATGGGGGTCAGAATGAAATTGCGGACATGAGTAAAGTTAAAAATAGAATTCTGTATTTCAGTGGGACTTTTATGAGACGAAAGCATATTCCCGTTTTTAAGTAGATCAATGACAGGGGAATTTGCGCTTAATTGCTCACTAATGCGGTCTTGATCTGTTTTGGAGTAACCTAAACAGACGCGCAAAAGAAGTTTTTGTTCGGGGGTAAATGTGTAAATTAAATATTTTTCAAAACCCAAATCGTTGAGCAGATTGTGATTAAGGCGCAAGAATATCTCATTTTCGTCAAGGGTCGTCGTGATTAATCTTGAAGTTTTTTGTAGGGCGTCTAACCCGTTAAGACGTTTATCGAGTTCTTCTTGCGTTTTGTTTAACTCCAGATCTGTTTTAACGATCAGTTTAGCTTGTTCGTCGAGTTCGGAAAACGACTCAGAGAGTTTGCCCAAGGCGTCTTTCAAAATGCCGATTTCTTGAAGTGTTTGGAACAAAAAATATCCCAAAACTCCTGCCACCAGCAAAAGAAAAAGCACGAAGAATTGATAGATCATTTCGGTAAAGTTATCCATATGCGTTAACTGATCGCAGTAATCATGATGCTTTCATTTTGCAAAAGTGTTTCTGGGCCGCTGGCAGAGGCAAATGTAAATATTTCGCCAAAACAGTACATCCCAAAGACAGGGACAGAGAAACCCAAAATTTCCCGTACTTTTTGAATTTCGCTATAGGCGGACCGTCCGAGAATACGATAGCGCGACAAGGACTCAAAAATAAAAATTAATTTTGGCGTCCTTCCTTGGAGTTGGGTCTTGACTTCTTTTGCTGCTTGTTCGGCTGCTTGCAGGCAAGACTCCTTGTTGCCGATCATCAGATGAATGGGTTTGCCTTGGGCGATCGTGTCCTGCAAAACGATGCTGTCATCGTCGAGGGTATTAATGATATTTCGCAAAAGATATTCGCGCCCACTGCCCTGCGGTGAGCCTAAGGGGTAGCGGGTATTTAGATGACTTAAACTGCTTGCCTGCAGAGTTTGCGTCGTTGTATCGAAATATTCTTCATAAATTTTTGCTGCAGGTTTACGGTCAATTAATTTTATGACATTGCCTTCGCTCTCATTGATGATGCGCGGTTTGCCCAAAGGCCGCCAGCCATGGCGACAGCTTAAGGCGACTTGTAGTCGGCCTCCCAAGAGAACAGCGCATGCCCCGGAGGCTAAAAGAGTATTATTATAATATTGGTCTGTTTTTTTAAAATGGAAATCATCGCTGCTTCCTGCCCCTATGATTGGGAAAACGCCACCAAAGGATTCACAAATACCTAAGATAAAATGCGAAAGTTCTTGCAGAAGACCATCGGTAAAAAACAAAAATAGCTTGCGGTGTTCTTTGCCGTAATCAGAAAGACAACTTATGGCAAGCTGTTTCCCAGCGGCTTCTAAGTCTTGCAAATGCAAATTGTCGATCATGGCGGATTCAAAACGGATTTCATCGGAATAGAAAAGAAGAACTGCAATGCCACGGGTTTCAATTCGTTCACTCAAAATGATCGCTGCTGTCGATGAACCGAGCAATTTGGGATTTTTTAGCTGTTCATTGAGAGTAGGCAGAAAGTCGTCGGGACGATAATGGGACGTATTTAAAACAATGGCAAGGTCAATATTGCTGGAGTGTAAATTGAGTTTGGCTTGGTCTGCGGCTTCTTTTGCGGCTTTCGCAGTATCGATGTCTTTGCTAAATCCAATCCCAATATAAGTGGACACGCCGAACACCCCTTAATAAGCGCAGAAAAATATTAATACTGTATTTAAATATATCATACTTCGTAATCGCATAAAATCATTGTCTTAAATAAATCGTTTTGACGTCAAACAGACATGTGATAATATGGGGCTCTCCATTTTGAATTGTCGATAAGGCCCCATCGTCTAGCCTGGTTAGGACGTCTGCTTCTCAGGCAGAAAACACCGGTTCAAATCCGGTTGGGGCTATATTTTCTGGAAGCCTTTTGCTTCCAGAAAATATATGCGCCAGCCTTTTGATCGGCAGCGAAGCACCGGCGACCGAGCGCAAGCGAGGGAGTCCTAGGAGCGAAGCGACGTGGGATTCAAATCCGACCGAATGCGAAATGCGTGAGGGAGTGCCGAAACGTCCTCGTTTCGGCCGGTTGGGGCTATTCTGCTTCGCGGCTAAACATTTGCATTCCCATTTTTTAGATTTTTATTTCTTGCAAAACAGAAATTAGTTTCTATAATGTAAAACATGCTTAAAAGACAATTGACCCAGCAATTACAGAATCGGCTTAAGCAGTTTCCTGCCGTAGCTTTGCTTGGCCCCCGCCAGTCCGGGAAGACAACTCTCGCCAAAACTTTCTCTAAGAATTATTTTGATCTTGAACAGCCACAAGAGCAATTGCGTCTGGATTTAAACTGGAATACTTTGATCAATTCTAGGGAACTTATAGTTCTGGATGAGGCCCAGGTTTTGCCAAGCATATTCCCGAGAATCCGGGGGGCTATCGATGCAAAACGCAAGCAAAACGGGCGTTTTTTAATTTTGGGTTCTGTTGCCCCGGCGCTTATGAAGAATGTTTCTGAATCTTTAGCAGGCAGGCTTGCGATATGTGAACTTTATCCGGTTATTCTTACTGAACTGCGTAAACCGGCGACAGCAGATGAATTATGGCTGCGGGGAGGTTTTCCTGACGGAGGGATTCTCAAAAAAAGGAATTTCCCGGTATGGGAAAAGAATTATTTGGATTTGTTAGCTCAAAGGGATTTACCGGCTTGGGGTTTGCCCGCTAAGCCGCAAACGACACAGCGGTTTTTTAAAATGTTGGCCGCCTCTCACGGACAGATTTGGAATGCCTCAAAAATTGGGGCAAGCTTGGGACTCAATTATCATACCGTGAATAGTTATTTGGAATATCTCCAGAATACGTATCTTATTTTATCGCTGCCTTCTTATCATTCCAATATTCGAAAAAGACTTGTTAAAAGTCCTAAAATATTTTGGCGGGATAGCGGTCTTTTACATGCGCTCTTGGAAGTTCCGAGCATGGAATCCCTTTTGTCTGTGCCATGGGTTGGTGCAAGTTGGGAGGGCTGGTGCATAAACCAAATCTTGGCGACTCTTAAAACAAAGGGCGAAGATATTGATGCGTATTATTTTCGTACCAATGACGGATATGAAATTGATCTGGTTTTGAAATTTTCAAAAGGTTTCTGGGCGTTTGAATTTAAGCTGACAAGCAGTCCTGGATTAGATGATATGAAAAGATTAAATGCCGGCGCTGATTTGATCAAAGCGGATAAGCGAGTTCTCGTGAGTCAAACTGTTTCCTCTGAAATTGGACCAAAATGCCTTTCAGTGAACCTTAAGCAATGCCTAGATGCCATTTTGTGAACCAATACAATGACTTGATGAAACAGGTCATTAAAACGTCATCACCACCTTGAACCTAATGGCTTTAAGGTTTTATTTACGAAAATTTGACAGGAAATTTGAAAATCGAGGATGAAACCTCCCTTGAGCCTTAAAGCTTTTTAGAGTAGAATAAAAAAACATTCCATAAAACGTTCAATTGGTGAGGTCATTTCAATGTTTCAAAAATATTTTTATTTTACGTTTATGATGATCATGCTGACAGCATCTGTGGCTTTTGCAGAGCAGAATCCATCTGTTAACGCATGTCAGAAGGATAGCGATTGCATCCTTGTGGTCTATGATTGCAATCAGGCCGCAGTTTTTAATAAAACTCATTTGTTAGATGAGAAAAAGAAACTTTGTAAAACAGAAGATTGTTCATTGCGGGATTGCGGGTCATTGCGACACGTTGATCATTTGCCCCAATGTCTTATGGGACAGTGCAGCGTCAAGAGTACTCCAAAAGACGATTTAGACCCCGGCGGTAAAAAATGGATCAAAAGATTTGTATACACCAATCGCCCTAATTTTGCAAAAAATAAAGATGAGAAAAAACCCGTTTCTCTTGGCATTGCCAGCAAGCCTGCCAAATAATTGACGAGACGTTTTAAAAGATGAAAAACAC
>JAYRHV010000394.1:0-5868 GCA_041907165.1 Candidatus Omnitrophota bacterium
GCTGTGTCCCAAGTGCATGAAAGCCGCAGGAGTGTTAAAGAAAATGTTTTTGATATGACAAAGAAAATGACCGCAGGCAATGGCGCCCAAGCGTTACAAAGTTTAAATCAGCTTTATGACGACGGCGCGCATGCTTTGCAAATTATGGGGGGCGTTGTTTGGGCGTGGGGCAATCAGCGGCGTCGTCTTTCGCCGCAAAATTTTGAACAAGGTTTGCGCGATTTGCAAGAAGCGGATCTGAATATCAAGCGTTCGCGGTTAGAGGCCCAACAGGCTGTGGAAATTTTAGTGGTCAAATTAGCGAGTTTAGCACGATAAAGAGATTTATAAATGGCGTATATAGTTTATTTGGATGAAACAGGTGATCATTCCTTAGAGTTGATTGATAGAGATTTTCCTGTTTTTGCTTTGGCGATGTTTATTTGCGAAAGTACTTACTATAATCAAAAAGTTTTGCCAGCTGTTGCTCAATTGAAAACAGATTATTTTGGCCATGAAGGAATAATCCTTCATTCGCGTGATATTCGGAAAGCTCAAAAAGATTTTGGTTTTTTGACGAATCCGGAAAAGCGCAAGGAGTTTTTTGCAAGAATTAATTTCATGATGGAAGATTTTGAATATTCATTAATTGTATCCGTTATTAAGAAACAAGCCCATAAAGATAGATATGGTGTTAATGCTGGGAACCCCTATAATTTAGCGATGGCATTTTCATTGGAAAGATTATTGTCATTTTTGGAAGATGTTCAGCAGAAAAAGGTTTATTTGATTGCTGAGAGTAGAGGCAAGAAAGAAGACGATGATCTTAGATTAAGTTTTTTTCAAGTTATTAGTCAAGGGACGCAATATAATTCAGCCGATAGATTCAAAAAAATTGATTTTAAACTTCATTTTGTTCCTAAGGCTATGAATGTCGTAGGGACACAATTGGCGGATTTGGCGGCGTATCCAATAGCACGGCATGTGTTGCAGCCAAGTATTGTTAACCCAGCTTATGATATTGTTGCGAAGAAGTTTTATCGAGGAAAAGGTTTAGTTAAGGGATTGAAAGTCTTTCCGTAAAGTAACAGGCGACTCCAATTGCTCAGAGCCGCCTGTCGACCAGGAATCCCCAGTCCTTTTTAAAGCTAGTACAAGTATTACATAAAACAATACATTGCGCAACTTTTTAATCAAAGAATGGAACTGTTAAGCTTTTATCGATAGTGCAAGACGGCTAAATTTGGACTTGCGGCGGCTGGCGGTCTTTTTGTGCATCACGTTTCGTTTGGCGGCCTTGTCGAGTTTTTTAAAAACCGTTTTGAGTTGAGTTTGCGCTTCAGGTTTATTTTTTGCTTCGACAGTCGTCAGAAAATTTTTGATCGTCTTTTTAAGGTCCGTCTTAATATCTTGATTGTGAAGATGATGCGCGCGGTTTTTACGTAATTCTTTAATCGCTGTTCTACGTTGTGGCAATGGAATCACCCCTTTCTAATTTTCTAAAGTGTGTAATATAGCAAAGAGGTTTTGGGATGTCAAACAATAATTCACAGCCTGCCGATTCGCATCATATGCTGGTCAAATCAAGTTCTGTTTTGGCCATTGGCACGCTTTCCTCGCGGATTTTAGGTTTTTTAAGAAATGTCATTCTTGCCAAACTCTTTGGGACCGGAACAAGAGCGGATGTTTTCTTTTTAGCTTTGCGGATCCCAAATCTTTTTCGCGATCTGGTAGGCGAAGGCGCGGCCAATTCGGCCGTTGTGCCGGTTTTATCCGAATATCAGGTCAAAAAAGACCCCAAAGATTTTTGGCGGCTGGTCAATGTGATTTCGCTCTGGGCGCTCGTCATTTTAAGCGCGATAACCGTTGCGGGAATGATTTTTGCCCCAGTGATTGTGCGCCTTATGGCCCCGGGTTTTGCCGCAGAGCCGTACAAAGTCAAACTCGCGATAGATTTAACGAGGCTCATGTTCCCGTATCTGATCTTTATTGGCCTAACCGCGCATAGCATGGCGGTTTTGTACACGCTGCGTTCGTTTACTTCAGCTGCTTTTAGTCCGTGTCTGTTTAATCTGGCGGTCATCATAGCGGCTTTTGTTTCGCAGCGTTTTTTAGTTGAACCAACCTATGGCCTTGCGGTTGGGGTTCTTGTCGGCGGTATTTTGCAACTGGCGGTACAATTTCCTTCGATGATAAGACTGGGGTTGACTTGGCCGCGTCTATTATTTTTTCATCCCGGAGTAAAGAAATGCGGTTTACTTTTGGTCCCTCGGCTTTTTGGTTCGAGCGTCTATCAGCTTAATCTGGTCGTGGACACAATTTGTGCGTCTCTTTCTAATATCGTCGGGCCGGGGGGGATTTCTGCGATTTTTTATTCCAATCAACTTATCCAATTGCCGCTGGGCGTTTTTAGTTTTTCTATCGCCACCGCTGCACTGCCGACTTTATCGACGATGGTTGCTCAAAATGAAATAGAAAAGTTCAAGAGGACTTTGATCTTTTCTCTGGAAAATACTTTTTTTGTTATGTTGCCCATCAGTGTTGTGTTGGCTCTTTTGTCAGAGCCTTTGGTGCGAGTGCTTCTTGAGCGTGGAGCCTTCGACGCATATTCGACAACGATCACATCTGTGTCGCTTATGTTTTTTAGTTTTGGATTATTTAGTTTTGGGGGGACCAAAATATTGAGCATTGCCTTTTATGCGCTGCAAGATACGCGAACACCGGTCAAGGTGGCGGCGGGAAATTTGGTGTTAAACGCTGTTTTAAATGTAGTTTTGATGAGGCCTCTGGCGATTGGCGGCATTGCTTTGGCCAGCTCAATTTCGTCGGTATTCGGGTTTTTTGTCCTTATTTATTTGCTCGAAAAACGCATTGGCTTATTTAGCGCGGATCTTTGGCAATGCGTGCTTAAAATCATTGGCGCAAGTTTTGCGGCCGGCGTTGCGATAGAGATTTCGCAGAGTGTTTTGGAAAGTTGGAGCATCTCTGAAATCTCTAAACTGGCTTTGGCTGCAGCGCTGGGGCTTAGCGTTTATGGGATGGCCGCTTTGGCTTTGACAATTGCGCAAATGGAAAAAATATGGACCAAAATTTGCAGGCAAAAATAAAATCGCTCCCCTTGACCAGCGGAGTGTATTTGATGAAAAATGCCGACGGTAAAATCATTTATATCGGCAAGGCCATAAACCTGCGCAAGCGCGTCCAGTCGTATTTTCGTAAAGTCCCAACACGATCCAAGACCGATCAGCTTGTTGCAGAAATTTGTGATATCGACACGATTGATACCCATAGCGAAGCGCAGGCGCTTATTTTAGAGGCGAGCCTAGTCAAAGAGCATTTGCCTAAATATAATTTTGATCTGCGCGATGATAAAAGCTATCCGTTTATTGAAGTGACCGCCGAGGCGTTTCCCCGTATTGAAATTGTCCGTCCGCGGGTAAAAAATAAAACGTCGCGTTATTACGGCCCGTATGTAGACTCGCGCTTAATCCGTGAAGCGCTGACTATTATCCGCAAGATTTTTCATTTTCGTACCTGCGACCCTTTCCCCAAAAAGGAATGTCTTGATTTTCATATCGGGCTTTGTCAGGCGCCGTGCATTGGCAAGATTTCGGCCAAAGAATATCTGCGCAATATCCGCAGGGTCTGCCTTATTCTCGAGGGAAAAAAGGACGAGCTTTATCGTAGCCTTAAAAGCGAAATGGAAATTTTGGCGCGCGAAAAGAATTTTGAACAGGCTGCTAAAATGCGCGATCAAATACAGGCGATCGGCGCTTTGTATTCGGGATCGGGGGATGTTAATTATTATAAGGAAGCTGAGCAGTTGCAGCGGGCGCTTAATTTGCCGCGTATGCCGCAGCGCATTGAAGGCTTTGATATTTCCAATATCATGGGACAGCAAAGTGTGGGCTCAATGGTTTCGTTTTTCTTGGGCAAACCTGATAAGAGTCAGTATCGCCGCTTTCGGATCAAACAGGTTGTTGGCATCGATGATTTTAAAATGATCGCCGAAATTGTCCGCCGGCGCTATAGACGGCTTAAAGAGGAAGGGTTGGCTTTTCCTGATTTGATTATGGTCGACGGCGGCAAAGGACAATTGTCAGCCGCATCTGAAGAGTTGGCAAAACTTCAAGTTGAAATTCCAATTATTTCATTGGCTAAAAGAGAAGAGGAAATTTTTTTGCCCGGCAAAAGAAATCCTGTTGTGTTAAGCCACCAATCTTTGGGGCTTAAACTTTTGCAGCGTTTGCGGGACGAGGCGCATCGTTTCGCCCTTTCGTATCACCGCAATCTGCGAGCGAAAAAGTTTTTTGTTTAAGGGTAGGGAACGGTTTGAAACCGTTCCCTACGCAAGATGATATTTTTCAACAAAATAATATCGGGCGGGTGACGCGAAGGGGAGTCCTTTGCTCGCCCGCAGCGTTAGTGAGGACGAGCAGAGTCCCGAAGCGGCAGGACCCGCCACAGAGTGTTATTAAAGAGCAAAGGATAATGGTGAAAAAGAGTAATGTTTTAAAATTTGTCGCTGTCGTTATTTTCGGGCTTTTGTTTTCTTTAGGGCTGCGTCTGTCAGCTCTTAAGCCGTTGTGGAATGATGAGCTGTATTCGCAAGTATATGGTGTTGAAAAACTCTCCTATACGCAGATTTTTTTAGGCCATATCCCTGAGGGTAATAATTCGCCGCTATTTTATATTTTACAAAAAAGCGTTTGCAAGCTGACGCATTTTAGGCTGCCGTTTGTTTGGCAAGGACAGTGGAGTGTCGCCGACCCATCGGGACAGTTGATTCTGCGGCTTATGCCTAATTTTTTTATGGCTATGGGTTTGGCTGTGATTTTTTATGGGGTTGCACTTGAGTATTCGTGGTTAGCCGGCGCGTATGCTTTTTTGACGGCACTCTCCTTAAGCGTTGTCTGGATCTATTGGGTGGAAGCGCGTCCCTATGCTTTGTGGTTTTCGCTGAGCGCTTTTGAGTTGATCTTTTTTTTGCGTTTTATTCGTCATCCCGACCAGCGACTGCAAACGTGGCGAAATTTAACAGTTGTCCATATCCTTTTATCGTTAACCGCAGTGTTTGGCTCGGTACAGGCGTTTATGGTGTCGCTGATTTTATTTTTGTTTTTTGAGAAAAAATTGATTCGATATTCCTTGATGTTATTTTTGCCTTTGGCGTTTGGTTTTTTTTATTTTTTTAATGCCCCGCATTATGTTTTTCGATTACCACCTAACCCGATGGCCTTGCTTTTTGCCAATGTCCCGGCAGAAAGGTTTTTGTTGATACTGCTATGTGCTATCGCAGGGGTATGGGTCAATTTTAAAAATAAGAAACAGCAAGTACCGACAATGCTTTTTTGCGGATTGTTTACCCTGCTTTTTTTGACCGCAGCTTTGGGGATTATGGTATGCTTTGCCATGACCACTGATTCCCGCTGGAGTAGTTTTGTCATCTCCAGCCGGTATTTTATATTTTTAGCGCCTATGGGGATCATCGCAGGGGCGGTTTTTCTTTTTGAATTGATTAAAAGTTTTGCCCCAAGCCGGTGGGTAATTATCAATTTTACCATTCTTGCCGCGGGGCTTTTAGTGGTAAGATTCTTAAGAACGGTTGTGGAAATTTCTGCTTCAGGAATTTATTAATATGACAACGGCGCCTATAAAAAATTTGCTTAAAGTTTTGGTTACGTGTGTTCTTTTGGTTTTTCTTGTTCTTTTGATCAAAACAGATTTTCTCAAGGCCAGAAGTCTTTTAACAAACAATTCTTTATGGCACAGCTTGCAAATCGAGCGTCAAAAAGTAAAGAACAAGGCGATGCTGATGACCATCAACCATTACCGCCCTGATTTAAGTCTTTGGAAGAATTTTTTTGTTAATCATACTTATCCAGAAAA